>CAZAHX010000206.1:0-4218 GCA_964485005.1 uncultured Acidimicrobiaceae bacterium
CTGGCCGCCATCGTGCTCATCGCCGTCGCCGGCGCCGCCTCTTTCGGCCTCTCGGGGGAGCTCTCCCTGGGTCTGGGGGCGCTGATCGGCCTCGGGGGCGTGGCCGGCTCGGTGGTCGGGGCCACGGTGATGCACCGGTCCAGCCCACGTGCGCTGACCATCGTCTTCTCCGTCGTGCTGTTGGTGGCGGCGGCGCGGATGATCAGCGGAGCCGCCCCCCTCCCCGGTGCGAGTGATCTCGGAGATCTGGCACAGGGGGTAGTGGCGGCGGGTATCGGCGTGGTCGCGGGATTCTTTGCCGGTCTGGCCGGGATCGGCGGGGGAGTGGTCATCGTGCCCTCGAGTGTGCTCCTCCTCGACCTGGCCCAGCACGAGGCGCAGGGCACCTCACTGGTTGCCATCGTCTTCACCGCGCTGGCGGGGACCATGGTCAACCGGCGAAACCGCCGGGTCCGTCTTCAGGACGGTCTCATCGCCGGCATCGGGGGAGTGGTGGGCTCGGTGCTGGGATCACGGGCCGCCCTCGCCGTGGAAGGTCGAACCCTGTCGATGGTCTTCGGCTTCCTCGTCCTCTTCGTCGCCCTCCGCAGCGTCTATCAAGTGTGGCGTGAAGAGCCCCGGCCGGTCTGAGAGCGTTCTGTGAGGAATTCTGACTCCATAGCTCACAATTCTCCTCACAGAAAGTCTCTCAACCCTTGTAGCGGACCCCTCCCTTGAAGACGTGGGTGATGTTGTCGGGGTCGGCGAGGACCGAGACGTCGCCGGTGGGGTCTCCGCTGACGCAGATCACGTCGGCGTCCATGCCTTCCTCGAGCTTGCCGCTGTTGGGAGCCTGGGGCCCCAGGGTGTCTGGTCCGTTGGCCGTAGCCGCCTCGATGGCTTGCATGGGGGTCATCCCACAGTCGACCAGATAGCCGAGCTCTTCGGCGTTCTTCCCCCAGAGCCCGGTGCCCCAGATGTCGGTGCCCAAGGCGATGGTCACCCCCCTGGAGATGGCGATGGAAACGGCGTTGGCGTGGTTCTCGGCGGCGACGTACGCCTTTTTCTTGGCGTACTCGGGCATGCCCCGCTCCTCACCTTCCCTGATCAGGAACTCCACGATCCAGCGGGTGGGGACCAGGATGGCGTCGCTCTCGATCATGGCGTCGGCGACCTCCTCGTCGAGGTAGGTGCCGTGCTCGATGGTCTTCACCCCGGCTTCGAGGGCGGCCATGATCCCCCGCTTCCCATGACAGTGTGCCGCCACCAGCATCTCCATGCGGGCCGCCTCGTCGACGATGGCTTCCAATTCGGACCGGCTGAACTGGGGTAGCTGGGGGTCGTCGAGCTCGCTCATGACGCCTCCGGAGGCATGGATCTTGATCACCTTGGCCCCGATACGGAGCATGCGCCGCACCCCTGCTCTGGCCTGGTCCGGTCCGTCGACAATCCCGTCCTCCCCGACGATCCTGGCCAGAGAGTGACGGGCTGTCTCCAGGTCCATGCCGTGGATGTCACCGTGCCCGGCGGTCATGGAGAGCGTTCCGCCGCTGGCGTAGACATTGGGACCGATCACCTGACCTTCCTCGATGGCCCTGGCCAGGAAGGCCCCAAAACCGCCGACCTCCCGCACCGAGGTGAAACCGGCCATCAGAGCCCGGCGAGCATCGGCGGTGACCCGCATCGCTCCCAGCTGGGGCCGGAGCACGAGAATCTCTTCGATGTTGGTGGTGTAGGCGCCGAAGAAGTGGCCGTGGCACTCCCACATCCCCGGCATCACCGTGTCGGTCTTCACCAGCTCGGCATCAGGTGTCTCCGGGGCCGATCCCGCATCCCCGGCGTAGCTGATCGAGCCCTCGTCGAACACGACGACTCCGTCATCGATGACGTCGCCCCGACCGGGGATGAGCCTGTTGGCCTCGACACGCACCGTCATGCGCTCACCCTCTCCGCCGGGCTCCTGGTGGTTACCTGCACCCCGCCCAGGGCAACGGAGCCCTTCAGGGTCACAATGGGCACGTCGGGATCGGCCGTGGTCCTGGTCTCGTCAGAGAGCCCTCCGCCGAATATGTCCCCCTCCCACTTCACGCGCCAGCCCTCGGGGACGACCAGCGACAGACCACCCATCAGCACCGTCAGATCGAGGAGCATCCCACTGGGGGAGGGGGTGGCGCCGCGGAGGTCGAGCAATGCTCCTCCAAACGCCACCAGGACCTTCCCTCCCAGAAACGGATCGGCCGTGGAGACCAGGTGTCGGCCCTCGAAAATGGCCACCAGGTCGATCTCCTCGGTCTCCGCGTCGGCGTTCGACTCGAGGAGCAACTTGGCGACGAGTGCCGCTCCCATCGCCAGGAGCAGGGCGTTGCGGATCTGTCTGAAGATGAAGGAGAACACGGGGTGATCCTACGCGTCGTCCCCGCCGAGCCGCTCCCCGGCGGTCACTGCGAAACCGAGGCGGTTCTCCGGTGGGGACAGCGGGCACGACCAGCGGGGGGAGTGGACACAGGACGGGTGGTAGGCGTAGTTGAAGTCGAGGACGATGCGGTCCCGTTCATGGCCGAGGTCGGCTCCCTTGGCCGTGTCGAGGAGGTAACGCCCGCCCCCGTAGGTGTGACTGCCGTTGCTCAGGTCCCGGAAGGGGAGGAAGACGCCTCCGCCATAGGTGTCCAGCCAGTAGAGGGCGAGACGGCCCTGGTGGCCGTCGACCTCGAAGTCGACCCATCCGAGTCTCCGGAAGGGGGTTGTTCCCTCACCGGAGTGAGCCATCTCCATCCGCGGGCCCTCCTCGGCGCGGAAAATCCCGGTGAGGCGCCACCCGGGGTCGTGGTGGAAGTAGGTGAGACCCGTGAAGCGCACGGGCTCCTCAACGGGCGTTTGGGGGTGATTGGCGAAGAGGTGGTCTCTGTCTTGGCGCCACCGTTCCCAACTGTCGGGCTTCGCCCCGCCCTGTCTGACCCGGGCATAACTCTCCGCGACCCGGCGCCGGTAGTCCCAAAGATCGAGTTGCAGGCTCACGAACTCCGGCAACAGTGCGAGTCGACCCGGTAATTCCCTTGACGAGCATGCCATCAATCGGCGATGATGCCGGAGTCGAAGAGAGGCAGGTCGTTGATGAGGATGCGGTTCATGACCCCGATTCCCGCTCACGCGGAATTCTGCACCCGCGCCCTTTTCATGGTGCCGGCAATGCAGGGCACCGCACAACGGCGGCCTCTCGTCAGATGATCTGACGCCAATCTGCTCTTCACGAGGCCGCCGGAGCACCCGGCGGTTTTTTTGTTTTCCGCTTCCGAGGAGAAGAGAGACAGGTTTCGACATGAGTTTGCGAGAGATCCAAGAAGAAGGCCGATGTAGGGAGGAGGGGAGCCACTGGCTCTTCTTCTCCGACATCCCCTCAGAACAGGCTGAGGCCCAGAGCATCTGCGCCCGATGCGTCGTCAAGGTGAAGTGCCTGGAAGTAGCGCTCGCCGAGGACATCGAGTGGGGTGTCTGGGGCGGGGTGATCTTCTGGGACGGCGACCCCTTCCACCGGAGACGGAGTCGGGGGAGGCCGCGACGATCCGATGTGGACCTGCCGCTCGAGGCTGACAGGGAGGAGCTTCTCGAGCTGGTCGCTTCGGTTTAGCGACAGACCACTAGCCGGCGGCCAGCTCCCGAAGCCCCCCGGGATTCGAGGGATGGCGCATCTTGGCCAGGGCCTTGGCCTCGATCTGGCGGATCCGCTCCCGGGTGACGTTGAAGTGCTTGCCGACCTCGTCGAGGGTTGCCGGCTCCCGATTGCCCAGGCCGTAGCGCATCTCGATGATGGTGCGCTCCCTCTCGGTGAGACGCTCCAGTACGAAGCCGAGGTTTTCGATGTTGAGCTTGGACGCGATCAGCTCGAAGGGTGCGGTGGCGTCTGTGTCCTCGATGAAGTCTCCGAGCGTGGCATTGTCCTCACCGACCGGCTCGAAGATCGACACTGGCTCGGGGGCGACCTTCCTCGCCTCGCGCAGCTTCTGGACCGTGAGGCCGGACTCGTGGGAGAGCTCTTCATCGGTGGGCTTGCGACCGAGACGCTTGGTGAGGTTGGTCTCCGCGGTCTGCATCTGGCTGATCGTGTCCATCATGTGGACGGGGACGCGGATGGTGCGGCTCTTGTCGGCAATGGCCCGAGTGATCGACTGACGAATCCACCAGGTGGCGTAGGTGGAGAACTTGAAGCCTTTGCGGTACTCGAATTTCTCCACAGCGCGGATC
>CAZAHX010000207.1:0-4192 GCA_964485005.1 uncultured Acidimicrobiaceae bacterium
CTCAGCTCACCGCGGGCTCGGCGCCGGTGGCCACCGCGTCGAGCAGCGTCTCGATGGTGTCCTGCCCGAAAGGTTTGGCAATCAAGACGTGCCCGGACTCCTCCGCACGTGCGATGATCTCGGCGTTGTCCGAGGCCGCGGTCATGAACACGATGCGGGGCATTCGCTCACCCCGAATCTCTTCAAGACGCTCTGCAAGGTCGAACCCGTCGATACCGGGCATCATCACGTCGATGAGGATGAGGTCGGGGTCGAGGGCGCCGCTGAGGATGAGCGCGTTGAAGGGGTCGGTCGTCGTCCTGACGGCTGCCGGGACAGAGGCGCCGATCACCATCCCCTCGATGACCGCACAGGTCGCCGGGTCGTCGTCGATTGCCAGCAACATGATGTCGGTGCGGATCCCGAGGGACTTGGCCATCGAGCGCAGGCTCTGCAGATGAGAGGGTCTGGGTTGGGAACGCCCTCGCTCCCAGGCATTTACCGTGGCGAACGAGACCCCCAACTCTCTGGCCAGGGCCTCCTGGCTGTATCCGCCCGTCTCGCGAATGGCAGAGACGAGCCCGTTGGGCGCTGCAGTCGCCATGTCAGATCATCGGAAATGATGACCGACACATGAAGGACTATTTATCGCGTCACTGTGAGGTTTTCGCGGGCGCAGGCGGATAGGGCGGCCGACCTAGCTCTCGGCGTTATCCCTGGTCAGAGCTGCTCTTTTATGAAGACTTCATACTAAAGCTTTGCACCCCATCAGGCCGATAACTAGAGGGAAGATTCCCGAAGGAGGGGTTCGATGAGAAAGAAATTGACCGCGATCGTGTTGGCCGTACTCGCCTTCTCAATGATCGCCGCCTCGGCGGCCAGCCTCGGTGGAATCACCACCGCAGACCTTGGAGCCGACACTGCCGTGATCGCCGCATGTGACACCGTTGGCGGCATCGCCGCCGACTTCACCGTCAGCTTCAACGGCGGGGAGTATCAAACGGACACCGTTGAGATAAGCGGTATCGACGCCGCCTGCGTAGGCCAGAACATCTCGGTGACCCTGCTCGACAGCACCGGCGCCAGCCTCGACTCGGCCGGTCCCACTGCCGTCGGCGGCGACACCCACAGCGCGGCGATGACCGCCCCGGCCAGCGCCGTTGCGGAGATCGCGGTTGTGATCGAAGGCTGATCCGACTCCGGGTCGGAGTGATTTGGAGGCGGGTCGGTTAACGACCCGCCTCCACCCGTTATGGAACGATCGATGAGCACCGAGGGATCCAAGGTCCTCATGGCCGTGGTGGCCATGGTGGCCTTGGGCGCGCTCGCGGTCACGGCCTCGGCGGCGTCGCTGGGCGGGATCGATGTCGCCGACCTCTTCGCCTGGTCGTCTCCGGTGACCGTCGCCACACCCAGCCCGGTCGCCTTGGACCAGTTCTCGTGCGCCGGCGAGCTGGACGGCCAGCCCGACGATGTGGGGAACATCTGGTCTGATCACGGCGGCGACTGGCAATGCTTGGGCTCGGGTGTGGTCAGAGCCCGTCAGCGAGTCGATCACGGTCATGCCACGATCGACTTGGCCACCTCGGACGCCGTCTCCATCTCCGCCGGTCTGGCGGACATCTCCGCTCAGGGTGGGCGCAGCGGGGGTGGCATCGCGTTCCTCTCCGACGGTCTGTCACACATGTATGTGGTTTATCAACGGGACCAGGGACAGATCGTCATGGGCAAGCGGGAGATCGCGGTGGACACCGTCATAACCACCGCTCCCATCTCTGATCTGGGGACCGCCGAGATCACCGTCGAGATCGACCAGCCCACGGTCCGTGTCTTGGTCAACGGTGCCCCTGTGCTCACCCACACTCTGACGATCACCGAGACCGTGATGTTCGGCTCCAACACCCGATTCGGATTGGCATCCGACAACGACAACGGCACCAGGTTCGATTGGTTCCTGGTGGAGTCGTCATGACCGCCGGAACCTGGGAGGGCGCCCATGAGCTGGAAAGAGGGCGGCATCTCCCAAAAGGGAAACTGTCAGCATGGCTGTCGCGGCTGCGCCCGGCGATCTTCGCTCAGGGTGCCTTACTCATCCTGGTGGCGGCCCTGGCGTGGCCTGCCTCACTTGGCGGGGCCTTTGGCATAGTTGCCATCGCCGGGCGCTCGATGGAGCCGACCTATCAGCTCGGTGACGTCGTCATCACCTGGAAGCAGCCGGTGAAGCCGGGGGATGTCGTCCTCTACCGGGTTCCCGAGGGCTCGGCGGGCGCCGGCAACCCGGTGATTCACCGGGTCATAGGTGGGGACAGCAACGGGTGGATCACCCAAGGAGACAATGTGGCCCGCACCGACCCGTGGCGACCGGCGGAATCGGACGTCCTCGGGGTGGCTCGATTCAAGACGCCCCTCGATAGCCGGGCGATCGGGCTCCTGCGATCATGGTGGTTTGTGGCTGTCACCGGCAGCCTCGCGGTGGCACTCCTCCTCTGGCCGGAGCCGGCCGACGAGGACCGTCCGGTTCGCGGCCGCCACCGCTCCTAGTGGCCCGTCACTACCCGTCGAGCAGCGTCGGCCGGTAGATGGCGTCATAGGCGGTGAGAGCGAACCGATCGGTCATCCCGGCGACGTAGTCCACGGCCTTGGTGAGCGGGCCGGCGTCGGGAACGGTGGCGGAGTCCGGTACCTCCTCGGGGTGTCCCCGGTAGTAGCGGACCAGGTCCTGGATCACCGTGATCGCTCGCTGCTTTTGCTGTTCACCCTCGGGCCGGAGATAGACCTGTTCGAACATGAAGTCGCGCAGCCGGTCCATCACCTCGAGATGATGCGGGTCCATCTCCACTTCGCCCTGCTCATGTGAGGTCTCGATGACCGAGGTCACCATGGTGTTGATCCACTCCCTGGAGGTGGCGCCAAAGGTGACCAGGGTCTCCGTGGGGAGATCGTGGTAGGAGAGGACGTCGGCGCGCAGCGCGTCGGCCACGTCGTGGGTGAGATAGGCGATGCGGTCGGCGAAACGGCACACCCAACCCTCGGGCGTGCGGGGCGGCGGATCGATCTTCCACGAGTGCGCCCTCACTCCGTCCAGGACCTCCGCGGTGAGATTGAGCGGCTCGAGCAGGGTCAGGGTGCGCACCCCGTGTGCCGAGTGCAGCCATTCTCCCTCGACCAAGGGGGTGAGGGCCTCCTCGCCGGTGTGGCCAAAAGGGGAGTGGCCCACGTCGTGGGCGAGGCAGATCGCCTCGGTCAGGGTCTCGTTGAGCCCCAGGGCCACGGCCATGGCCCGCCCCACCTGTGTCACCTGGATCGTGTGGGTCATTCGGGTGACGAAGTGGTCTCCCTCGGGATTGAGGAATACCTGGGTCTTGTGCTTGAGGCGGCGGAAGGCCTTGGAGTGGATGACGCGGTCGCGGTCACGCTCGAAATCGGTGCGGAAGTCGTCGGGATCTTCGCTCTCGGCGCGCCCCTCGCTCTGATCCGCCTTGGTGGCGAGCGGCGCGAGCAGCTCGTGCTCCAGCTTCTCCCGATCGGGTCGGGTTCGTCGCAACAGTCCGCTCATGGGGCGAGGCTAGGCGGCAGGCCGCGCTTCCTCCTGCCCTCAGGCGAGCGCCCGCTGCAGCTGGTACAGCAGGAATACGGCGAATCCCAGCGAGCTCAATCCAACGATCACGGCGAGGGCGCGTTGCCACCATGGCATCTCGAGATAGCGGGCGATGGGGCCGGGCTCAGCGTGGCCGGAGATGATTCGACGACGGACGCGGGCCGAGATGGCATCGATGACGAGGACGATGACTACGGTCAGGAAGAGGACTGTGCCGGCTCTGGAGAAGTCGCGGAAGCGGAGCTGGGCCACCAGCTCGGCGCCGATCCCACCCGCACCGATGACTCCAAGCACCGCCGAGGCCCTGATGTTGATCTCGAACCGATAGAGCCAGTACGCCAAGATGGTGGGCATGACTTGGGGGATGATCCCGAAGCGGATCTGTTGCAGGCGAGTGCCACCGACTGCGGCGACCGCCTCAACCGGTCCAGGGTCGATCCCCTCGATCACCTCGGAGGACAGCTTGCCCAACGTGCCGATGGAGTGGATCCCGAGGGCCAGGGTGCCGGTCCACGCCCCCAGTCCGGTCACCGGGATCAGCACCATCGCCACCAGCAGCTCTGGCACCGCCCTTATGGCGTTGAGGATCTGACGTACCCCGTTGGCGACCCACAC
>CAZAHX010000208.1:0-4179 GCA_964485005.1 uncultured Acidimicrobiaceae bacterium
GCTACTGGTGATCATGGCCGTGGTCATCCACTCGCCACTCCTCGACCCCGCCAATTTCAACGCCACCCCCAATCCCTCCAAGGCCCCCTGGTACTTCCTCGGGCTCCAGGAGCTGCTCAGCTACTTCGACCCACAGATCGCGGGGGTGATGGTCCCGTTGTTCATCGGGCTGATCGGGTTCATGATGATCCCGTATGTGGACAAGAACCCCTCCACGAGACCAAGTGATCGCAAGTTCGCGATCATGCTCTACTCGCTCTTCCTCGCAGGGTCGGCCACTCTCACCATCATCGGTGTCCTCTTCCGGGGCCGGGGTTTCAACTTCTCATACCCCTGGAAGGACGGGATCTTCTTCGACGATCTGAAAGACTGGGTCGACTTCGAATGAGCTTCGCCAACATGATCCTCATCGGGGTCGCCCTCTTCGCCATCCTGGGCGCGGTGGGCGCCTTCACCATCGCCTACCGCCGGTCTCGGGCCGAGGAAGTCGATCCCACCTCCGGCGTGTCGGTAGAGACCCGGAGGGCGGACCGCTCGCTCGCCGGGGTGAGGGTCGAGCCGATCGTGATCCGTGAGGAGGAGCCGCCGGAGCCGGTTGCGATCGAGGAGGCCGAGCCCGTCGAGTCGGCGGAGCCCGCCGAGCGGATGGTGGCGGTCCAGGTCGTGGAACGTCAGCGTGTGGTGGAGGTCACGCCCGAGGAGTCGGGGGTGAGCCGGCGGCAGTTCTTCAATCGAGCGCTCAATTCCATGTTCTTCGTCTTCCTCGGGGTCCTCAGTATGAGCTCTCTCGCCTTCTTCTGGCCCAAGCTCCGGGGTGGGTTCGGCTCCGATGTCGACGCGGGCAATGTCGGTGACATCCGCGCCGCGGGGAGCGCGTCGGACGGCTCGGTGGTGCCGGTGTTCGTCCCCGAGGCGAGGGCCTATGTGGTTCCCGCCCCTCCCTCTCTCTCCGAGCAGTTCGAGGGAAGGGACGTCGAGGCCGGCGGTCTCATGGCTCTGTTCCAGCGCTGCGTCCACCTGGGCTGTCGTGTTCCCTGGTGCTCCACCTCGATCGGCTTCGAGTGCCCCTGTCACGGTTCCAAGTACAACTACGTGGGTGAGTACTTCGCCGGACCGGCTCCGCGCAACCTCGATCGGTTCGTGGTCGAGGTGGTGAGCGACCGGTTCATCATCAAGACCGGTCAGATCATCCAGACGCCACGGGCCCCCAGGGCGAGCGTTCAGTATCCCCAGGGCCCCAGCTGCATCTCTCTATGACCGGCAACATCATCACGGTGCTGGCGGTCGTCATCGCCATCGTCTGGCTGGGGCTCATGGTCGTCTCCACCCTCCGCAGCCGGAGGGGGGAGGAGATCGCCCCCAATCTCCAGCCGGGGATCAACGACCAGCAGCTGGAGACGAGGCGGCTGGAGAAGGGCCAGCGGGCGGCGATAGCGTTCTCGGCCTTTCTCGCCATCGCCCTGCCTCTCTACTTCCTCGGTGAGACCTCACGACAGGAAGGCTTCGTCGAGGAGTTCGACGAGGCGTCGGTGGAGCGGGGCGAGCACATCGTCGAGGAGTTCGCCTGTTTCAGCTGTCACGGGCCGCTCGGCGTGGGGGGCACGGCCTCGTTCCCCGAGCAGCGTTCCGGGATCACGGTTGCCTGGGCCGCCCCGTCGTTGAACGACGTCTTCTTCCGCTACGACGAGGACGAGGTGAACTTCTGGATCACCTTTGGACGGGGCAACACCCCCATGCCCGCCTGGGGTCTGGCCGGGGGAGGGCCGATGAACGAGAGCCAGGTCGAGGATGTCGTCAACTATCTGAAGACCATCCAGATCGAGCAGCGAGAGGTGGTCGACCAGACCCCCCAGAAGATCAACGAGCAGCTGCTCAGGCTGGCCAATGCCGGGGAGGCCGTGCAGCTCGCCATCCTCGACCAGCGCCAGGTCGTTGCCGAGATCGACCAGGCGTCGGCCGACTCCGCCTTCATAGTCCCTCTCGCTGAGGAGGCGAGGAAGGTTCTCGACAACGCGGGAGAGGGGATCGACACCGACGCCGACGGTCTCTCCGACTTCGCCGAGACCGAGATCAGCAGACTCACCACCGAGGCCGCCCAATACTTCCGACCTATCGACCCGTCGACGCTAGATCCGGCCACTGCTGACGCGGAGATCGTCGACGAGATCGTGTCGCAGCTCGAGGCGGCTAGGTCGGACGATCCTGGCCTGGCGGTTTACGTGGAGAGGATCCAAGCGGCCGTCGAAGACGCCGAGGACGGCGAGGATACGGACGGCGATGGTCTCACCGATGTGGTGGAGAATCAGATCAACGGCCTCGTCTCCGAGGCCGCCGCCTCCGTCGTCCCCTCTTCGATTGCGGTTGTGACCCTGGACCCGGCGAATCCCGAGTCGGTCCCGGGACAGAGCGACGAGAGGACGGCCAGCGACGCGGTGGGCGGTCTGGAATCGGCCGCCATCAACATCTCGGTCCTCGATCAGAACAGCGAGCGGATCAGAGCCAACCAGGAGGCGGGTCTGGCCTTCCTCCAGCAAGCGGCGGACGAGATGGCCTGGCAGATCGACATCCCGGGTGTCGCCGGATCCATGGGGGTCTCCGAGGCCGATGCCGAGCGCGCCGTGGGTCTGTTCAACGGCAACTGTGCCCGGTGCCACACCGCGGGGTTCAGCGCCGGGGCTCCCTTCACCCGTGAGGCGGGCTCGGGCGGGTTCGGCCCGGCGCTTTGGGACGGTCGCCCGGTGGTGCAGTTCGGCGAGGCCGCGGAGAGCCCTGAGGACGACCTTCTCATCCAATTCCTCGTCAACGGCTCCGAGGCGCAGGAGCCGTATGGTCTCAACGGGTTCGGCTCCGGGCGGATGCCGGCCTTCGGTGCCATCCTCGACATGGACGACCTACAGTTGCTCGCCAGGTATCTGCGCAGCGGCAACATGGATGGGACGGCCGAGTAGATGTTCTTCCGAGAGCTCTTCCGATCACTTCTCTCGGCGAACCTGTTCGTCACCGGGATCATCCTCACCATCGCTGCAGTGCTTCTCTTCTACGGGTCGATGTACCTGCTCAACAGCACCAACCTGGGGCGGAGATTGGGCTTTCTCGTCAGCGGAGCGGCGGTCTTCGGCTGGCTCACCATCACCTCCCTGCTCTTCGTCATCTACGCACCCCGCGGTCCCAAGCCGGACAACATCGAGGGATTGAACGCATTCGAGATCCGGGTCATACCCATCACCTTTCTCCTGGTGAGCCTGGTCCTCTTCCTCGTGTTCCTCGTCGCCCTCCACCAGCACGAGCAGATGGAGCAAGCCGAAGCGACCTGACCTAGGGTTTCTGGGGGCGTGGGTCTTCGAAGTTTTGCGTGTCACCCGCCACACCCATGGCTACCCGTAGTAGCTGAGGATCTGCAACTCGATCGAGAGGTCGACGTGGCGGACCGCCACACCGTCGGGGGTGTTCACCCGCACCGGGGCGAAGTTGAGGATCGAGGAGATACCCGACTCGGCGAGCAGATCGGCCACCGACTGTGCTGCGGCGGCCGGAACGGCGAGGATCGCCATCTCGAAGCGACCCGCGGCGCAGTCCTCTGCGACGCGGGCCAGGTCGAGGACCGTCAACGCGCCGATGCTCTCTCCTATCCGACCGGGGTCGACGTCGTAGACGGCGACGACGTCGAATCCCCGCTTCCCCAAACCGGTGTATCGGGCCAGGGCGGTGCCGAGGTTCCCCGCACCCACGATGGCCACCCGCCGTCGGGAGTCGATACCGAGCTCGCGGCGGATCCGGTCACGCAACGGCGCCACTGCGTAGCCGACCCCGCGGGTACCTTGAAAGCCGAGGGCGGAGAGATCGCGTCGGACATTTGCCGGATTTATCCCGGCGGCGTCGGCGAGGTCGCCGGAGCTGACCGTCGCGCTGTCCGACTCGGTGTCCTCCAGCAGTCGCAGATATCGGGGAAGGCGGGCCACGGTGGCTCGGGAAAGGCCGCGCATCGTGGCGACGATACCCCGGCGCTTTTCCCTGTTCTCATCCCCGACTCCTACCCTTGCCCCCAATGAGCGCGCCTTCGGTCCTGGTGGTGGGTGGCGGGCCGGCGGGGGCCGCGGCCGCCTACTGGCTGGCGCGTTCGGGTCACGAGGTGACCCTCGTCGAGAAGAAGGAGTATCCCCGGGACAAGACCTGCGGGGA
>CAZAHX010000209.1:0-4159 GCA_964485005.1 uncultured Acidimicrobiaceae bacterium
CCAGGACGCCGGCCTTTCAAGCCGGAAACGCGAGTTCGAATCTCGTCGGGACCACAGAAAGTTCATGTCTGCTGATCATGGACGAACAGGGAAGTGTGGTCCAGGCCTACGGGATGCGGGGCACCCCGTTCTACGTGGTGCTCAACGGCGAGAACCGCAACATCGGGCGATTCTCCGGCCAAGTCGGCGTCCCCGGTCTCGAGGCGATGACGCAAATCGCCCGGGACAGCATCGGCGGCTGATCAGCCTTCCACCCATTCCTGGCTGGCGGCCAAGATCTTCTCCTGAGCAACCAGCCTCGCTTTCCACTCGGACAGCGCTGCCTCCTCCGTCTCGGAGGAGCATCTTTGAGCCGATTCACGTCCTGTTCCCAGCAACTGGAGTTGCAGGTGTGTGTGGTGAAGGACGATCGGGGCTGGGTCACTGAAGCTGAACAGAGGGCAGCGAGACTTATGGAGGGAGGGAGGGAGCACCTCGAACGCGGCTACCCGATGGCGGCCAGCATCTCCTCAGCACGACTGGCTGAATGGGTCGCTCCGCACGATTGATAACCGTGGATCGCCCCTTCGAGGAGACGCCATGCGCGCTCGGCGTCTTGGCGTCGAGCGCGCATCGCCAGCATCCGGGCCCATCCGGCCCGGGTGTGTGCCGCCCACAGAACCGCTCCCATGACCTCGTTCATCTCGAGGGCGTTCGAGAAGTGCCTCTCAGCCTGTTCCCATTGCTCCACTAGGCCGGCCAGGACACCGAGGCTTCGCTCAGCAGAACCCAGACTGGCTGCCGGCGGTGCCACCACGTTGCGGGCGTCCTGGACGGCCAGGGCACCATAAAGGGTGGCGGCGCGAATCTCGTTCCCGAGCTCCGCGACCGCATCGGTCAAGAGCGACAGCCCGAAGAGCCACTGGTTGTCGTACGGGAGATCAACCTCGGTCGCCCCCACCCGTCCCTCGAGTAGCCTTTCCGCCTCCGACCTCCTCCCGGTCTCCGTGTAGAGGACCGCCAGCATGGCCTCCAGCATCGGATAGCTGGGATACCGGGCGGCGTTCTGGACCAGCACCTCCTCCAGCTCCTCCAGCTCTCCCTGCTCCCGAGCGACCATGAACCGTTGAACCTGCCAGACGACTTCGGCATCCCACGGTTCGGCCAGCCGACCCAGCTCTCGGGCCTCCGCGGCCAGACCATCGGCCGACGCAAGGTCTCCTTTCATTAGTGCGAGCACACCACGTGACACGCATACCAACCACCGGTGGACGGGCTGTCTAGTCCGCTCCGCCAGCTCGGCCTTCCGCTCCAGCTCCAGACGCGCCCCGAGGACGTCACCCAACTCCAACCGAGCCACGAAACGTAGGTGACGACCTTCCATCGCCCGGTCCACGTCGTTCAGGCGATCGGCTAGCTCGATCACCTCCGCGGTGATCTCCGACCGCTCGTGAGCGTTGCCGGGATCCCAGAGGGCGGCCGCCCGGCTCACCAGCGCATATGTAAGCGCCTGCGCATCACCGCTGTTCCTGGCCGTGACGACTGCCTCCTCGCTCGCCTCCCGGGATCGCTCCGGCCTTGGCTCATCCCTCAGCGCCCCGGCCAGCCGGGCCAGGAGCTCGGCCCGCAAGGAGAGGTTCCGACCACCGATTTGATCGAGGGCCTCCTCCAGCAGGGGGATCACCGCGGGATCACTCCCTCCTCTTACCCAGAGGAAGCGGCCGCCGTACCCGAGCGCTGCCATCCCTAGCTCGTCCGGCAGATCATTGAGCCGGGCCAGGTGAGCTGCCTCCTGATAGGCCTCTCTGCCGGTCACGAGGTCGCCCGCTCGCGTCAGGGCGTCCCCGACCGAGAGCAGCAAGCCGCAGCGAAGTCGCTCCGACCCAGGGCCATGGACGATCTGAGCTGCGCGCCGATAGAGGCGGGCCGCCTCTTCGTACGCCAGCCGGTCCATGGCCAGGTCGGCTGCTCCCCGAGCGAAACGGCATGCCTCTTCTGTCTCTCCATCGACCGCCGCCTCAAGCAGATGATGGGCGATCTCGGAGAGATGCTCGGGGTCCTTGCCATGCTCCCTCTGCAGAGCCTTCGCTACCACCCGGTGCAGCACGATCCGGCGATCGGGGGCGAGCTCCCTGTACAGGACGTCCCGTACCACGCCGTGAGTGAAGCGGTACGTCCGACTGGACGGGTCCTCAGTGAGCACACCGGCACCGACAGCCTGACTCAAATGGGCAAGCACCTGATCGGGGGTCCCGCCCACGATCTCGACCAGGTCGGAGCTGAGCCGGTCACCCGCCACCGACGCCAGGGTCACAAGGCGACGGGTCTCCCCTGACAATCCATCCAGTCGGCTGCGCACCGCCTCCCGCAGACCGGGCGGCAACGGTAGGTTCTCGACTCCTTCCTCGTCGATGAGTGACGCCTCGGCGGCAAGGTGGCGAATCACATCTCCGAGGAACAGCGGGTTCCCTTCGGTTCGCCGATGGAGGGTCGTGACCAGACCGGCTGAAGGGCGGACCCGGACGATCGCCTCGACGAGCTCCGCAACCTCGTTCTCGTTCAAGCCCCTCAGACGGATCCGATCTGCGGAGGAAGCCCGACTGAGGTCGGCGAGCAGGTTCCCCACACGCTCTCCTGCCAGCGTGCCGAATTCCCGGGAAGTCCCCAAGAGGAGGCAGGAGACATGCGCGAGTCGATCCACGACGAAGCGGAGGAGCTGGAGTGACGGCTCGTCGGCCCCATGCAGGTCTTCCAGGACGATCAGCAGGGGATCCTCACTCGCCATACGGAGAACGCTCGTCGCAGCTTCGAAGAGGGCGAAGCGCGAGCCCGCCGGCAGAGCGGAGTCCTCTACATCGATCAGGACCCCGAGGCGGTCTCGAAGGGCTGTCTGTTCAGCTTCCGATTCGATCCGTTCCAGACATGAGCGCAGCACCCCGGTCCAGAGGAAGTAGGGAGGTGCACCGCCCGCCTCCCAGCACCGGGCCCGAACCACCCCCAATCCCCGAGACGCAGCGAGCAAGGCAGCCTGCTCTACGAGCTTTGTCTTGCCGATCCCCTCCTCGCCCGAAACCAGGATCCATCCGCCCTTACCAGCCCGAGCCTCCTCGATGACCTCCCTGATCCGTAACAGTTCTTCGCTTCTTCCCACGAAAGGCCCTCCGCGACCGCCCCCCGCGTCGCGCACCAGATCGGGATCGTGAGCCAAGATCTGAGCTTCGAGCCGACCGAGGGCCGGTCCCGGCTCCAGCCCGAGCTCCTCCGCCAGCACCCTTCGGGCTCGCTGGAACGCTCGGAGGGCGTCCCCCTGACGCCCAGAGCGGAAGAGGGCCAGCATGAGCTGTTCCCAGAAGCGCTCCCGCAGGGGGTGGTCGAGAACCAGGGACTCGAGCTCGGCCACCACCTGGGAGCTCCGACCGAGCAGCAGATCGGCCTCGATCCGATCCTCCGAGGCACCGAGGTACAGCTCCTCAAGCCGGGACAGCCTCCCGGTCCGCCGCGCCGGTAGATCGAGATCGACGAGCGGTCGATCCCTCCACAGGGAGAGGGCGCTGTTGAGGTGCCCGGCAGCTTCCCGAGGCCGCTCTCGCCGGAGGTCCTCCCTCCCTTGGGCCACCAGGCGCTCGAAGGTCAGGACGTCGATTTGGTCGGTCTCCAGCAGGTAGCCGCCATCCCTAGCCAACAGGATCCGCGGTTGTCCTCCCGCTTCGAGGAGTCTCCGGAGTCGGTAGACGTGCGTCTGCAGGGTGTGCCGGGCGGTCCGTGGCGCATGCTCACCCCAGAGACCCTCGATCAGGGAGTCTGGGGAGACCACCCGGTTGGCGTCGAGGAGGAGCATGCCGAGCAATAGGCGCTGCTGAGGGCGTCCGAGGTCGAGCCGATCGCCCTTCTCCGAGACCACTTCCAGGGGTCCCAGGATCCGAAATTCCATGCCGCCCTCTGCTGTGGGCCCGTCCCACGCTACTCGGGCCGTCGATCGCCTGGCGATCAGCCGGCGATCCCGCTCCCGCAGCATGGAACCAGCGTCTTCGGAAGGGAGCATACGATGCGCAGACGATGGATCGTGGCGGCGTTGTCCGTCGCCCTGGCCCTGGCCATGAGCGGAGTCGGGCTGGCTGACATCGCCGAGGTGCCGGTGACGATCGAAACCGTGATCGACTTCAGCAATCCCCCGTTCTCG
>CAZAHX010000210.1:0-4134 GCA_964485005.1 uncultured Acidimicrobiaceae bacterium
CCCGTCGAGACGCCAGCAGACGTCGTAGATCATCTCAGAGGTCATCCCCTCGGGGAGTTGAGTGTCCATCTCCCGGAGTAGCCGGGGGTCGTGGGTGTCGACGAACTTGGAGAGCCCGTCGACTTGGGCGGGGGTGAACCCGAAGGTCTTGGCCACGTCGCGCAGCACCGACCGGGCCCGGTAGGTGATGACGTTGGCCACCATCGCCGCCCGCTCCCGGCCATAGCGCCGATAGCAGTACTGGATCACCTCCTCCCGCCGGTCGGCCTCGAAGTCGACGTCGATGTCGGGGGGCCTGCCCCGCTCCTCGGAGAGGAAGCGCTCGAAGGGGAGGTGGAGCCTGATGGGGTCGACCCGGGTCAGACCGATGCAACGGCACACGGCCGAGTCTGCGCCTGAGCCCCTGATCTGGCAGTAGATGTCCTGGGAGCGGGCATAGTCGACCAGGTCCTTGACCACGAGGAAATAGCCGGGGAAGCCGAGCCGCTCGATGATGCCCAACTCGTGGGAAAGCCTGCGCCGGGCCTCCGGGTCGATGCCGTCGTCGGATCCCGGGTAGACCTCCCGGGCGCCCTCCCAGGTGAGATGTCGCAGATAGTCCATCTCGTCCTGGAAATGCCCCGGCATGGGGAAGTCGGGAAGACGGGGAGCGACCAAACCCAGGTCGAAGACGAGTCTCCGTCCCAGCTCGGCGGCCCGGGCCACCACGCCCGGGTAGCGGGCGAACCGCCGCTCCATCTCGGCCGGGTGCTTCAGGTAGCGCTCGTCGCTTGCGGGCCGGAATCCGTCGGCCTCAGCCAGCGTGCGGCGACCCCCGATGGCGGCGAGCACCTCCGATAGACAGGCATCACGACGGTCGTGGTAGTGAACCTGGTTGGTGGCCACCGTGGACAGCGAGAGCCTGTGGGCGACATCCCAGAGCAGGTCGTTGCGGAGGTCGTCCTCGGGCATGGCATGGTGCCACAGCTCGACGTGGAGCCGGGGCCCGAAGAGCTCACGGAGCCGGGAAGCTTCCCGCATCGTCGCCCCCAGGTCGTTCCGCGACGCCGCCTTCGGCACCCCGCCGGCGTGACAACCGGTGAGTGCATGGATGTCGTGGTTGGCGGCGGCGGCCGCCAGGTCGTCCCAGTTGTAGACGGGATGGTCCTTCTCCCCCCGGAGCTGGGCCCGGGTCACCAGGTAAGAGAGGGCCCGGTAGCCCTCGGGTGAGCCGGCGAGTAGAACGAGATGGTCAGTCTCGGGGAGGTCGGTGGGCTTGACGCCGTGGGCCCGGACACTTCGCCCGCGGCGCAGACGCCCCTGGGCCCCCTTGGACCGGGCGTGACGCCTCTCGTCCCAGTCCTCGGCCCTCCCCACGGGATCAGAGGGACCGGCAGGGACCGCCTCGAGACCGATCTCCACCCCATAGACGGCGGGGAGGCCCGTGGCCATGGCCGCCTGCCAGAAGCGGGAGACACCGTAGAAGCCGTGGTGGTCGGTCACCGCCAGCGCTTCGTATCCCAGCTCGAGTGCCCGCTCCACCAGGTCCTCCGGATGAGAGGCCCCGTCGAGGAAGGAGAAGTTGGTGTGACAATGGAGCTCGGCGTATCGGGCCATAGAACGAGACTATATCGAACATGTGTTCGGAGGCTCCAGAAGAACCGCCCGCTACCTTCTCCCCACCATGGAAGACATCCGTATCGCTGTCCCTGGTGGCGAGATCAACGTCTGGCACCGTCCTGCCCGCGAAGGATCTCCCACAGTGGTGCTCATACACGGTCTCACCGGCACCTCGAGATGGTGGGTGCCGGTCATCTCGCAACTGCCCGACGATCGAGGCCTGATCGCCCTCGACGCCCGCGGCCGGGGGCAGAGCTGGCAAGCCCCCGGGCCCCACGACCTCGCCGCACTCGCCGAAGACGCCATCCTCTCCATGGATCACCTCGGCACCGACGAGGCAGTCATCGCCGGGTACTCGATGGGAGCATGGATCGCCGCCCTGGCCGCGATCCGTCACCCCGGGCGGGTGAGCCGGCTTGTCCTCGTCGACGGAGGGCTGGCCACCGAGGTAGATCCGGGTCTCGATCCCGAGGAGGCTCTGAGCCGGGCCGTGGGACCCTCGCTGGCCCGTCTCGACACTGAATTCGAGGACCGGTCCGCCTACTTCGAATGGTGGCGGCGCCATCCGTCTCTGAGCGGTCGGTGGCACCAGAACCTGGAGAGGGTCTTCGCCTACGACATCCACGAGGTCAACGGCTCATGGCGGGTCAGGGCCAATCGTGACGCGATCATCGCGGCCGGGCGGGGACTCACCGTCGACGACGAGGTGCGCAATGTCGCCCGGGACGTGCCCAGGCCTGCACAGCTCCTGGTGGTGGATCACGGGATGCTCGACCAGCCCGGAGGCTTCGTCCCCCTCGACATCGCTCGAGACGCAGCCGCGGCGAACCGGCAGATCGAGGTGAGTCTTCATCGGAGTCTCAACCACTACACGCTGATGCTGGGCGACGGCGCCCCGGCGGTGGCGCGAGCGGCTGCCGGCGCCTAGCGGCCGCTCTGGGAGAAGTGCATCCAGTCCTTCAGCGTGCTCCAGTGGCCCCCCCACCCCCAGCCGATCTCGGCGAAGGCTCGGGTGACCACATCACCCTCGACGATCATCCCGGGCCGCACGTCGTCCCTTTCGAGATAGGCCGAGGCCAGCTCGGGAAGCACCAGATCACCCTTCAGGTACGGGTTGTGGAACGGGTTGACGTCGATGGCCAGTCCGTAGGCGTGCTGTGACCACGAGCCGGACCCCACGGCGGGCCGGCAGACGAAGGAGGTCGTGTCGTTCCAGTCCCCGGTGGGATGGGCGTCGATCTCCTCAGCCGTGATCACCCTCATCTGCTCGATGGGGAATCTCGCTACGTGCAGCTTGCGGAACACCTCCACGATCTGCTCGGCCACCGAGGCGTTGACGATGATCTCCCCGGTGTGGAAACGCTGGTCGAACCCGTAGTGGGACACGGTCAGGTAGGCCAGTTCCTCCAAGGCCACCGGACATTCCTCACTCCAGCTCGACCGGGCCAGCACCTGTGGCGGGATGGCGGAGATGGTGTACTCGAACCCCTCACCGTCCGGCGGAGGGAGGACGTCGGGGGTTTCCAGCCGTCGGTCCACCAGCTCGGGCGGGGTGGGCTGCACCTCACCGAACTCGTCGGGGCGCAGTGGGAGCGGTCTCGTCCCCAGCCAGTCGGGACGGGCGTAGGGGTTTGTCGTGGTGGTAGTGGCGACCGTGGTGGTCGTGAGGGTGGAAGTGGCGACCGCTGAAGTCGTGGTGGTCGATTCCCCGATGACGAGGACGGTGGTTTCGGGTGACTCGGCGACCGGAGTGGAGCATGCGATCAGCGATGCAAAGGCGACCGCTGCTGACCGTCGTCCCATGTCGGGACGATAACGGCGGCGGCAGCCAACATCCCTCATCGGCCGCTAGGTTCCCGGCATGTCGTCGATAACCAAGACCATCCGTCTCTCCGGGAAGGCCGATGGCTCCATCGAGGACGCGGTGCGCACCGTGCTCGCCCGAGCGGCCAGCACGATCAGCGAGATCCAGCACTTCAAAGTGGTGAGGGTGGGAGGCGAGGTCGACTCCTCGGGAGCACCCACCGCGTTCACGGTCACCCTGGAGATCACCTTCGGGATCAAAGACCCGGTGGAGCACGGCTGAGCAGGGGCTCGAAGGCTTAGAGTTGCGGCGAGCGAGGCTATCGAAGGAGGAAGTGAATGCTCGAACTCATCATCGGAGCGCTGCTCTGGGGAATCATCATCGGTCCTCTGGCGCGGCTGGTGCTCCCTGGAGAGCAGAACATCTCACTCGGGATCACGATCCTGCTCGGGGCGATCGGCGCCCTGGTGGGCGGGATCATCTACCGGGCCCTGGGGGGAACCGACACCGCGGGCATCGACTGGATCCTCCATCTGGTAGAGATCGTGGTCGCTGCGGTGGCCGTGGTCTTGTACATCAACATGCGGGGCCGGAGGGCCGCCGTCTGATCCCAGGGGTGGGGCGCGGGCGTTGAGGTGAGCATCCCCCCTCCACGGTCACTGGGCCGTGGTGTGGTTGTCGGGGGGGGGGGGGGGGGGGGGGGGGGGGGGGGGGGGGGGGGGGGGGGGGGG
>CAZAHX010000211.1:0-4133 GCA_964485005.1 uncultured Acidimicrobiaceae bacterium
AGGACGGCGAAGAAAACCGGCCGCGGCCGGGGAAGCAAACGGGATCGCCCCATGTCCATGATCAACGTAGCCCCGTTCTGGGCCGTTCCCGGGCAGCACCGACAAGACGCATCGGACGATTGTGTGCGCACTTATCCTCGGACCGTGAATCAGATGATCCTCACCACGGAGTCCTTTCCCACGCCGGGAGCCATGGACGTGGCAGTGAGTCACTCCTTGCTCAGGGAAGTCGCCGAAGGCTCCCTGGGAGGAGTCTTCCGGCTTCACGTGCCCTCGGCGGTGGTGGCTTTCGGGCGGGCAGATCGCGTCACCCCCGGCTACCGCGAGGCGGTGAGGGCCGCCAATGCCCACGGCTTCGCCGCGGTGGAACGGCTGGCTGGCGGGCGGGCCGCCGTCTTCCACCAGTCGACCCTGGCCTTCTCCTGGGCCGCCCCCGAGCCCGAGCCGAAGTCGGGGATAGACGAACGTTTCGAGGTCACTGCCGGGTTGATGGCCCGTGCCTTCCAGTCGCTGGGCGTCGATGCCAGGATCGGCGAGCTCCCCGGCGAGTACTGCCCGGGCGCCTGGTCGGTGAACGTCGGGGGACGGGTCAAGGTGATGGGGGTGGGACAGCGCTTGGTGCGGGGGGCGGTCCATGTCGGTGGGGTGGTGGTGGTCGATGAGTCCGAGCGGATCAAGGACGTCCTAATCCCCGTATACCGCGCTCTCGGCCTCGACTGGGACCCGCGCACCGCCGGGGCCCTCGCCGATCGCTCTCCCGGGCTCGACAACGAGATCGTCGCCGCGGCGATCGTCGAGGCCTTCGCCACCCGGTTCGACTTCGAGGAAGGCACCATCCCCCCACATGTCGTGGAGCGCGCCCGAACCCTGGTGGCCGGGCACCTGCCCGAGGTGGCCTGATGCGCGTCCTGGTGCTCAACGGCCCCAACCTCGACCGTCTCGGCACCCGGGAGCCGGAGATCTACGGGTCGGAGACCCTCGCCGACTTGGAGGGGGCGATCACGGGGGCGGGTGAAGCTATCGGCGTCGAGGTCGAGACGATGCAGAGCAACCACGAAGGCGAGCTGATCGACCGCGTCAATGCCTCGGATCACGACGGTTTGGTCATCAACCCCGGCGCTCTGGCTCACACCTCCAGGGCTCTCGCCGACTCCATCGGGTCGGTGCCCGCTCCCGCGGTGGAGGTCCACATATCGAACATCCGGGAGCGGGAACCTTGGAGATCGACATCCTTGGTATCCGCGGTCTGTGTTAGGAGCATCTACGGCCGTGGGACGAGGGGCTACAGCGACGCCCTGCGCCATCTGGTCAACCGGGCAGTGCATCCGGCGGACATCGTGCGCTATGGGCCCCACCCCGACAATGTCGGCGACCTTCGCCGCGGGCAAGGAGGGATCGTGGTGCTGGCCCACGGCGGCTTCTGGCGCCACGAGTGGGAGCGGGACACGATGGACAGCCTCGCCGTTCACCTCGCCGAGAAAGGCCATGCCACCTGGAACATCGAGTACCGACGGATCGGGGCGGGAGGCGGCTGGCCGGGATCTGCCCACGATGTGGTCATGGCCCTCGACTTCATCCCGCAGCTGGGTGTCGACTCCGGCCCCATCTCGGTGGTGGGGCACTCCGCCGGAGGCCATCTGGCGATGTGGGCGGTGAGCCGGGCCTCGGTCAAAGTGAGCAGGCTGACTGCTCTGGCTCCCCTCGTGGACCTGGAGAGACACGCCGAGTCCGATCTCTACGGCGCGGTCGAGGCCAGACGGCTTCTCGACTCCGGCGCGCCCCCGAGAGTCGACCCGGGGGGCGTCCCCACGACCCTGGTCCACGGCTCGGAGGACGACATGGTCCCGCTCGAGCACTCCAGACTGCTCGAGACACGAGAAGACGTCGAACTGCTCACGCCCGATCTCGGCCACTTCGAGCTTCTCGACCCGGCCCGGGGATGGGCTTACCCCGTCGTCAACCGGAATCGGGCCGACGCCGCGGGCATCTAGGGTGGACACAGTTATCCACAGTCCGGTAGGGTGCTGACCCCCCCTGGGGCATGGGTTGCGGCCCATGTGGAGTCAGCATTGATGCGTTATAGACGTCTTTCTCTCGTCGCCGGGTGGGTCGCGGTCGCCCTTTTGGCCTTCGCCGGGTTCGCAGCCTTCGGGAACATCGACCCCAGCCCCGACCAGGTGCGAGCGGAGGCAGCCGCGGCCTCGATCGGCCACACCGCGGGCGCCTACGCCGGACTGACCTTCGCCCTCCTCGGCGGGCAAGCCCCCGCTTCCGAATCGCAGCTGCCGGTCGAGACCGCTGCGGCCGATACCGGGGAGTCGACAGAAGCCGACTCCACCGCCGGTGCGACTGGCACCATCGCGTCCCCGGAGACTGGCTGGCTCTCCCAGGTGGAAGTGAGGGCACTCGTGAGCCTGTACTTCGAGCCCGAGGACGTCAACCGGGCGGTCAGGGTCGCCTGGTGCGAGTCTCGATTCGATCCCGAATCGGTCGACCTTCGAGACGGAGGGGTCGGCCTCTTCCATCATCTGCCCCAGTACTGGGAGCAGCGGGCGGCGAACGCCGGGTTCGCCGATGCTCGCCCCACAGACCCCGAAGCCTCTGCCGCCGCCGCCGCCTGGGAGGTCTACGACGGCGGCGGTTGGGACGTCTTCACCTGCCGGGGCTGACCGCAAGCGTGAGTAAATGACGTCGCTGAGCGACGTCATTTACTCACGCTCAGCATCACCTGAAGTCCCGCGACCTGACGGTCTGGATTCCGATCGGCTCGAAATCCCTGGCCACGACATTGGTCACCCCGTCGTGGTGCTCCAGCCTCCCATGGATGACCAGGGCGGGGCTCTTGCGGACGATGTGGCGGTGTCTCGCCCAGACGTCGGGCAGGACGATGATGTTGAGCAAACCGGTCTCGTCCTCCAGGTTGAGGAAGTAGACGCCCTTGGCGGTCCCGGGTCGCTGGCGGTGGGTGATCACCCCGGCGACCTTGACCCGGGCGGCGTTTCGTCTCAGCTCGAGGGTCTCGGCGGCGGTGAGACAACCGTCGAGCCCGTCCCTGACAAAACTCATCGGATGAGCCGCCGACACCCCGGTGGCCCACAGGTCGGCGCGATGGGTCTCCTCGGTGCTCATCCCCGCCAGGGTGGGCGCCTCCACCCCCGGCGACAGCGCGAGACGCTCCGGGTCGATCTCCGCCAGCGCTCCCGCTGCCCACATCCCTTCCCTCCTCCCCAACCCAACCGACTCGAGCGCTCCCGCCGCGGCCAGTCCCTCCAGAGACTCCACGCCGAGGCCGGTGCGGAAAGCGAGGTCTTCTGGGGACTCGAAGCCACCGCCCAGCACCCGGGCGGCCTCGATGCGTGTGATCTCCCTCTCCCCCAGGTTGCGCACGTACCGCAATCCCATACGCACCGCCACCGCCGGTCGCACCGGGTCGTCGACGTGGCCTCTCCCCCGCCTCCACGCCTGTCCCAGATAGACGACCACATCGTCGGGATCGGCTTCGGCCGGTTCGATGATGCAATCGTGCCAGGAGGAGTTCACATCAGGCCCCGACACCATCACCCCGTGGCGCTGAGCATCCTGGACCAGGGAGTTGGGACTGTAGAACCCCATCGGCTGGGCGTTGAGCAACCCGGCCAGGTACTCGGCGGGGTAGTGAAAACGGAGCCAGGCCGACATATAGACGATGTAGGCGAAGCTCACCGAGTGGCTCTCGGGAAAGCCGAAGCTGGCGAACCCCTGCAGTTTCTCCCAGATCTCCTCGGCGGCGGTCCCGGTGATGCCGTTGGATTCCATCCCGGCAAACACCTCCTCCCTGAGCCGACCCATGGCCTGGGTGGAGCGCTTGTGAGTCATCGCCTGCCGGAGCCGGTCGGCCTGGGAGCCGTCGAACCCGGCGCAGACCCGGGCCAGCTCCATGAGCTGCTCTTGGAAAATGGGAACCCCCAGGGTCTTTCTCAGGATCGGCTCGGCAGAGGGGTGGGGGTAGCGCACCGGCTCGTCCCCGTTCCGCCTTCGCAGATAGGGGTGGACCGATTGGCCCTGAATGGGGCCGGGCCGGATCAGGGCCACCTCCACGGCCAGGTCGTAGAAGGTCTTCGGCTTCATCTTGGGGAGGGTGGCCATCTGCGCCC
>CAZAHX010000212.1:0-4115 GCA_964485005.1 uncultured Acidimicrobiaceae bacterium
TCGGTCCTCTTCGCTGGCCCTACCGGCGCCGGGAAGACCACCGCCTTGGGCGCCTTCCTCCGGGCGGTTCCGCGAGACCAGTGCGTCCGAGTGGTGGAAGAGGTCCGGGAGCTCAACGTTCCCCTCTCGCTCCACTCCTCTTTCTATGAGGCCTCAGGGCCGAGCCTCAATGGGGAACGCCGCTACACGCTCCGTGATCTGATCAAGGTGTGTCTGGCCATGCGGGTCGACATGCTCTGCGTCGGCGAGGTCAGAGGAGGGGAGGCCTTCGAGCTGATCCGGGCGGTCAATGCCGGCGGAGGCTTCTCCTGCACCATCCACTCACACTCGGCGCAGCGGGCCTTGACCTCGCTGGTATCGGCCGCCGAGATGTCCGCCGAGGAGGTGCCGGACCACACGCTGCGCTCCATCTTCTCCGAGGCTCTCGACGTGGTCGTCTACCTCGACCGCCATATCACCAAGCGTGGCGGCTCGGAGCGGGAATGTCGGGAGATCATCCTCGTCAGGCCGCTCACGGACGGGCGCAACACCTGGAACACAGAGCCTTTGTTCGACAGGCATGGAGGCGAGCTGCGTTGGACAGGGCTCATGCCAGACCCGGAGCTGGCAGCCCGCATCGAACGGATCCTTCCCGAAGGGGTCACCCTCCCCATGGTCCTCGAAGGCGAATGGAGCCCGGAATGAGGCTCCTCATCGCCTTGGCTGGAGGTTTCACCGCCTTCCTGGTTGTCGGGCTGCTCCTCGGGGTGGCCCCCACCTTCACTCGCACCAGCAGGCCGTCACGGCATGGGCGCATCCGGCAGTGGTTGGGACAGGTCGGCTCCCCGCTCACCCCGACTCAGTTCTTGGCCGCCTCGGC
This sequence comes from uncultured Acidimicrobiaceae bacterium, assembly GCA_964485005.1. Classification (GTDB taxonomy): domain Bacteria; phylum Actinomycetota; class Acidimicrobiia; order Spongiisociales; family ZC4RG35; genus JAHWLC01. The sequence continues at coordinate 860 of CAZAHX010000212.1, forward strand.
GGGCATCGGTCTGGCCGCGTGGGCGGCCCTGGCATTGCTCATGGGAGAGTGGTTCTCGTCGTTCTTCCCCGCCATGGCCTGCAGCGGATACCTGGCCTGGACCTACGAGCGGCGGCGCCGAGAACGGTTGCGTGACATCGCCGAGGCGTGGCCGGACGCCGTTCGCCTCCTCCTCTCATACGTTCGATCTGGAGCCACGATCCCCCTCGCCGTCACCGCCCTCGCCACACAGGGGCCGCTTCCCCTCCGTTCCGCCTTCGAGGGCTGGGAGGAACGGTCCCGCCTTCTCGGGTTCACCACCGCCCTCGAGACCGTGCGGGAGCACCTAGCCGATCCCACCTCCGATCGCGTGATCGAAGTTCTGCTCATCGCCCACGACTGGGGCGGCGAGTTGGTTGTTGCCGTCCTCACCGACCTGGCCGCCGAGATCACCGAGGACCTCCGGACCGAGCGAGCGATCAGGGCCGAAGGGACCACGCAGCGCATCGAGTCCTGGGTGGTGGGCGTCGTCCCTTGGCTCCTGCTCGTCTACCTCACCGCAAGCCAGGGTGCCTACCGCACCTTCTACCAGAGCGGCGCCGGACGCCTGGTGGTGCTGGCGGCTGGACTCTGGTGGGCGACAGGACTGGTGGTTCTCCGCGCCATCAAGAAGCGGGACACCGAACCTCGGGTCCTCGGCGCCGCCGCCGACGAGGTGTTGGCATGACCCGGCTGACGCTCGCGCTCGCCATCTCAGCCGGGACCACGGTGTCGGCCACGGTTTGGTTCATTTTTCGGCCACCGCGGCGGCTCCGGAGCCGAATCGCTCCATACGTCCAGGTGATCCGGACCAGGCTCCTCCGGGGCGCCGACCCCGAGACCTACCTCATCGTCTCCCAGACGCCGGCCAGGTTGCGGGACGCGTTTGAACCCCTCCTCGAACGTCTCTCTCGTCTCCATTCACGGGTCCTCGGTCCCCGTGACGAGGAGCAGCTCGCCCTTCGCCTCCGCCAGTCGGGGCTCTACCCGGGGATGGAAGGAACCCACCGGCTGCGGGCGTTCCGCAACCGGTCGCTAGCCACCGCCGGAGCCGCAGCTGCGGCGTTGGGCGCGGTCGGCTGGCAGTCGCAGGGTGGCGTGGGGCTGGTGGTGTACGCCATCGGCGGCTTCACTCTCGGGTCGTTCCTGGCGAGAGGACGTGTCGACCGCGCAATAGCGGAGCGGCAACGGCGCATTCGCGCCGAGTTGTACACCGTCAACCAGATCCTGGCCATGCGAGCCCGGGTCGGCGGAGGTGTCGGTGACGCTCTCCGTCACATTGCTCAGCGAGGCCGGGGCGTCATCGTCTCCGAGGTCCAGGAGATTCTCCGACTGGTACGAACCGGGACCCCGACCACCGAGGCCCTCCGGCGCGCCGCCGCCCACACCGCCGAACCCGAGGCGGCACGTCTCTACCACTCCCTCGCCATCGGCCAGGAGCGAGGCGTAGATCTCGCCGACAGCCTTCTTGCCCTCTCCAAGGACCTGCGGGTGGCACGCCGCGACGAAGCGGTTACCAAGGCAGCCACCCGGCGGATCGCTGCGGTCGTTCCGATCGTCGTCATTCTCGCCCCCATCGCCATCGCCTTCATGGCGGCTCCGCTTCCGAGTCTGATCTTCGGAGGCGGAACCCCATGAATCGACACAGAAACAAGAAAGGAGCACAAAATGATGTCCCGCATCATGGCCCTGCTGGCCCGGCGTGTCGCCGAGCTTCACACGGACGAGCGAGGCGAAGTCAACGTCTCGATGATCGCCTGGATGGTCGTGTCGGCACTCGTCATCTTCGCCTTCAGGACTCAGCTGACGGCGATGCTGACCAGCGCAGCCGGTTTCGTCACCACCACCCTCGGAATCTGAGCGCGGAAGAGGGCAGCATCACCGTCGAGGTCATCCTGGCGGCCCTGCTCACCGTGTTTGCCGCGGTCTTCCTCGTGCAGCTGGTGATGGCCACCTACATACAAGGCGTGGCCCGCGCCGCGGCCGACGAAGGTGTTCGAGCCGGGTCTCGTGTCGAGGCCGGATCACCGGTCTGTGAGACGCGAGCTTCCGAGGTGTTCCAATCCCTCCTCCCCGGGCCGTTGGGCGCTTCGGTGTCGGTCTCCTGCGCCCACGAGGGAGCAGACCTTGTGTCCCAGGTTGGGGTGATGGTCGACTCGCCGACACTCGGCATGCCCACCTTGGATATCACCGCCACCGGTCGGGCAACCCAGGAGCCGTTTCCGTGAACCGGCTCAGGACGGCGCGCCATGAGCGGGGGAGCGTCACCATCGAGACCATGTTCGCCGTCGGCTTCCTGCTGATCCCGGCGGCGGCATTGATGGCGCAGCTGCCCGGATGGGTAGGAACCTCCCATGCCGCCCAAGCCGCCGCAGTGGAAGCGGCACGCCAGGTCGCTCTGGCCGAAAACATGGTCGACGGTGTGGCCCGCGCCCAGACTGCGGCCGGAGGCGTCATCGTCAACCACGGAATCGACGAGGCCGACCTCCGGGATGTGGCAGTGACCGCGAACCCGCCCGGCGACCTGCAACGAGGCCAGCAAGTCACCGTCACGGTCACTGTTCGGGGCAACCCGATCGTGGTGCCTGGGCTGGGATCGGTCGGCAACCCCTTCGATGCGGTGGGAGCGGCCACAGAACGAGTCGACGACTATCGGAGTCTCGGACCATGAGAGGCGATCGCGGTTCGATGACCTTGTGGGCGATGGGGATGTCGCTGCTCCTGTTTGCCGTCGGATTTCTCGCTCTCGACCTGTGGAGCGGTTTCTCCGCTCGCCAGCAGGCTGCCGCCATAGCCGATTCCGCCGCCATCGCCGGGGCCACTGCCCTCGATGAGCCCGCCTGGCGGTCGGGGACCCTCGCCCTCGAGCCCGCAACGGCGCAGGCTCGCGCAGTTGGCGCGGCGCTCGCTCATCCCGCCTGGGATGCCACCATGAGCGTGTCCGCCGCTGCCACACCTGGGGGTGTCACCGTGTCTGTCAGCCGAAGCATCCCGTTCCGCTTCATATCCGGGCTGGTTCCCGGACAGGGGGCCGAAGTCACGGTGTCCGCCTACTCCGAACCGGGGGTCGAAGAATGAGGCCCAACCGGGTGCTGGGGATCGTTGCGGGCCTCGTGTTGATGGTCGCCGGGTGCACGTCGACGGCGAACGATCCGACCACCACTATTGCTCAGCCAGCTACGACCCCAACGACCGAAGCCACCACCACCACCTTGGCGGCGACCACGACGACAGCCCC
>CAZAHX010000213.1:0-4097 GCA_964485005.1 uncultured Acidimicrobiaceae bacterium
TGCTCGATGAAGGTGTGCACGCTCCGGAGCTGCAACAGGGACGGCATTCAGCTCTCCTCGATCCGAAACGAGCCGAGATACGCCGTCTGTACCTGCTCATTCGCCGCGATCTCAGCCGGTGTTCCCTCGGCGAGGATGCTGCCCTCGTGCATGACCGTGATGCGGTCCGAAGCAGCCATGACGACCCGCATGTTGTGCTCGACCAGGACCACCGTCTTGTCTCCCAGCTCCCGAATCCTCGCAATCAGCTCCATCAATCCCGGCACCTGGTCCGAGGCCATGCCGGCGGTCGGCTCGTCGAGCAGCAGGATCTCGGGATCCGGGGCCAGGATCATCCCGAGCTCCAGTTTGCGTTGGTCTCCATGAGGCAGAGCCCGGGCTACCTGGAATGCACTGGAAGCGAGATCGACCTCTTCGATCACCCGGGCCGTTCGCTCAACTGAGTCTCTCTGGTCGTGGACGTCTGCGAAGAACTTCGCGCTCTGTCTTCCGGCTGCCTGCGCGGCCAGACGTATGTTCTCGAAGACGGTCAGATTGGGGAACACATTGGTGATCTGAAACGAGCGGCCCAGCCCCTTTTCGATCGACTTGTGGACCGGCAGATCGGTGATGTCCTCGCCTCTCACGACGACCCGACCCGCCGTCGGAGTGAGCGTTCCGGACAACAGGTTGAAGAGAGTGGTCTTGCCCGCCCCATTGGGGCCGATCACAGAGTGGAAGCTGCCGGACTCCACCGACAAGTCGACGTCGTCGACCGCGACCAGGCCGCCAAAGACCTTGCGCAGCCCGCGTCCCTCGAGGATCGTGCTCATGGCAGGTTGATGAAAGTGGGGAGCGTCATAGGCGACGCTCCCCACTCCCTCATGTGGTCAGCCTTCCGACAGGCTCGCCGGGATGTCACCGCAACGATCGGCGTACTCACCCTCGAGCAGGCACGGAACCGGGGGGCGGTTCGTGGCGACCGGCTCGAAGTACTTGAACTCCGGGTCGTCCAGGTTGTTGAGCGTGACAATGTACATGTCCTGAATGGCCACGTGATCCCCGGGTCGGATCTCGATGGTCCCCTTCGGGCCCTCGAACGTCATTCCCTCCATGGCATCGCGCAAGGCGTCTGCACTGGCATCGCCACCGGTGGCCTTCAACGCCTCCACCACCATGATCGCTGCGTTCATGGCATCGGCATCGAACAGGTCGGGGAAAGCCTCCTGCTCGGCGGCTTTCGCGATCAGGAAGTCGTTGGCCTCGTTGTCGGGCAGTGTGTAGTGATACAGGATACCCGAGGTCGATCCGATTGCGTTGCCGAAGAACACCGGCATGACTGCGTTGTCGACGAAGCCTGCGGCCAGCGTCATCTCATCGAGCACACCCGTGTCCTGGGCCGCCTGCAGCAACGGAACGAAGCCACCCCCCGCCCATGTGACCAGGAACGCCTCCGCGTCGGAGTCGATCACCTGGTCCATGTATGGGGTGAAGTCGGTCGTGTCCAGCGGAGCGAACACGTCTTCGCCGACGAACTCGCCCCCGTAGAACGTGCAAGCGTCCCTGAAGGCAGTTGCCCCGCCGTACCCGAACTCATAGTCCGGTGCGATCTGCACGAAGGTGTCGAACTCGCCGGGCAGGTACTGGCAGATGTTCACCGCGTCCTGGTAGTTGTTGCGACTGACCCTGAAGCTGTTCGGGTTGAAATCCGAGCCTGTCAGGGAGTTGGCGGCGGCCGGGGCGGCTATGTGGATGATGTCGTTCTCCAACGCCAGCGTCTGAATGCCCGCCGTCCCACCAGAGTTGACCGAGCCCACGATGATGTCTACGCCGTCGACCTCGATGAGCTCTCGAGCCACGGTTGAGGTGGTCTCGGGGTCGCTCTGGTCGTCGCGATAGGTGATCTCGATCGTGCAGTCGTCCAACTGGTAGGTGTCTTCGCTGCCGGGGTCGCCGGTCGCATACTCCATGCCGATCGGGAACGCCCTCATGACGTGCGCCCCGTAGATGGCCAGGGCTCCACTCTGGTCGGTGATGACACCGACCTTCACCGGCTCGTCACACGACACTCCGGCCGAGGTGCCCTCGGTGGTCGTCGTGTCTGCGGCGTCATCGGTAGTGGTCGTGTCTGCGGCCGCGGTCGTAGTGGTATCAGCAGCGGCATCGGTCGTGTCGGTCGCTTCGTCATCGGTTGGGCTGCAGGCAGCCAAAACCATTGCGAAGACGGCGATCAGACCGATGAGCCGCGTCATGCGTTTACTCACGGTTCCTCCTCATTGTTTGCTTGTTTCCTTGCTCAAGTGCTCTCCAAGGAGAGCGGTGAACTCTTCGGGCTTCTCGACATAGGGGATGTGCCCGCAGTCCTCGATGACGACCTCTTCATAGGCTCCGCCGGAGCCGGCGTATCGATCGAGAAACGAACGGGTCTGGGCCAGCATCGGCTGCGGCGGATAGGCGTCAGGGCCGGGATAGCCCGGGACGATCCCCCTCGGGCCCCAGGTGCCAGGGTCTGAGGCGGCACTGTCCGAAACGACGACGTCGCCATCACCTCTCACCCAAAGGACTGGGACCTTTCGTGGCCGGTCGAGCATGCGATCCACCAACCCGGTCAGGTACCCGGGTGATAGGGCATTCGTCGAGCCCCACTCTCCGGGTGCCACGAATGGCCAGTTGGGGGAGGGTGTGACATCTCCCGGGTAGTCCCTGGGCCCGATGTGAGTTGCCAGCAGCGAGTCGAGTAGCCGTGTCTCGATGTCTTCCTCGAGTCGGGTCTTGGTGATCAGCGCCAACGCGGACAACGGTGAAAAGGGTGATTCGGTGCTCTTGTCGCCCGCCTCGATTCGTTCGACGAACTCCGGGTTGATCAGGCCACCACCCGCCCCCGCATAGTCGTCATTGACCGGCTCGCCGTCGACGCCCTTGGTGGCGCCGAAGCCATATGGCGAGCCGGGAGCAACCTGGGTCACTGTCAGGAGCCGGTCGGCGAGCTCGCTCCCCATCATCGACCAGACCACGACGCCGCCCAGCGAGCTACCCACGACATGGAACTCTCCGATGCCCAGGGCTTCCATGAGGGTGGAGACATCTTCCACGTGATCGGCCATGCCGCGGGTCGCATCGACGTGGAAGTCGGGGTCGGCGTCCCCGTAGCCCCGGAGATCGGGAGCCACCGCCCGGTGGCCATCGGGGAGGTCCGTGAGCACGGGCTCCCACCACGTGGCGGAGCTCAGGTTCCCATGCAGGAACAAAACCGCGTCGCCTTCAGGGTCGCCGGCCTCGAGGATTCTCGTCCGCAAGCGGGCGGTCTCGACGGTCCGCGCTGTCACTCCTGGGGCCGGTTCAGTCGTCATTCCCCGCTCCTGCGCCGAGGCCGCGGCGAATGAACTCCATCACGTCGGAGAGCTCGTCGACCGTGGGCTGGCGGTGGTCGACTATCACCCAGCGGCCACCAAGGAACTCCGCGATCCCCATCAGAGCGTGTGCGAGGACGTACGGGTCGACGTTGTCGGCGATGTCTCCCCGATCCATCGCCTGACGCAATCCCCGGGTGTATCCCTCGGCCAGGGTGTCGTAGTGCCAGCGATAGATCTCTGGGTCGACGAACTCGGCCTCCCGGACCAGCTTGTAGAGGGCGCGATGTTCGGACACCCAGGAGAAGAAGGCCCCGAAGCCGGCTCTCTCCATGTCCAACCTGTGATCGAGGCCGTCGATGGCGGCGCTGAGGTGCTGGCGCATGTCGTGGTTGAGGACCCGTACCAGCTCCTCGAATGCCGCCCTCTTGTCCGGGAAGTAGACATAGAAGGTGCCCTGGGCCACACCGGCGCGCCGGACGATTTCGGCCACCGATGCCCCGGTGTATCCGGACTCGCCGAACACCTCCTCGGCGGCCGCGAGAAGGGCGCGGCGTGTGGCCCTGCCCTTCTCCGTGACAGGGACGCCCTGTCCCCGCTCCTGAACTGACACCTGACTCAACTCTCAGTTGACAACTGACTCAGGTGTCATTTTTACCGGAGTCGGGACAGTCCTGTCAACTGGTTTCCGGACTCGACGACCCTCCGACACACAGAAGAGGGGGCCCGGGCAGGTCTCCCAGGCCCCCTTTTCGCTCCAGTGGGCTC
>CAZAHX010000214.1:0-4074 GCA_964485005.1 uncultured Acidimicrobiaceae bacterium
CTCCGGGGTGTCGTAAGGGCCCGGATAGGGCTCTTCGTCGGTGGTCTCCGCCGCCTCGTCAGCATCCTCCCAGGCCGGCGATGACACCGGGTGCTCCTCCTCTTCGGTCTCCACATGGCCGTTGGTCAAGGTGACGAGGTTCTTGCCGGCGAGATCGGCGACGACCCGGGCCGCCCAGAAGTCGGTCGTCCCGAGACGGTCGGCGATTTGGGCCACGGAGGATCCGGCACGGATCTCACTGAGCACCTTCCAGGCGTCGGCAGCAACCTTGATTTCCTCACGATCCCCGAGATCGCGGTTGAAGTCCACGGTCATCTCCAAGTCGGGGACGGTCCGCCTCACCATCTTCCAGTCGTCGGCCCGACGCCGCGCCGCGGCCAGGATCTCTTCGAGCTCGAAGGGGCGGGGACTGGCATAGGGAGTGGTGCTGTGCTCGTAGACCTCGAAGTGGGTGCCCCGATCGGTGAGCTGGTGGATGCTCTCCACCGTCATCTCACGAAGGAGCTGGACGGTGGCGGGAACGCTCTCGTCGTCGGCCGCCAGACCCGTCTCGCCGGCCTCGACCGAGCGAAGCCGGGCTTCGTCGACCAGACCGGAATGGATCAGATGGGTCCGCAGCTCCTCGTCCTTCAGTGTCGTGGCGAGGTCGATTCCCCGCTTGCCGATGAAGATGCGTCCGCTCGTGCCGTCACCACGCACGTCGACGGACCCCTGCTGATTCGATCTGCTCAGCAGACGCAGCACTTCGTCGAGGGCGACAAAACCCAGATTCCCAGATAGAGACACCTCAGCTCCTTTGCGTAAGGCTGACTTCCATTTCGGTCTCATCGGCTCAGGTCTTTAGACGTTTTCTGGCAGTCTCGGCCAGCTTGCCTGAGTCTACGGGCCTACCAGTCCACCAGGTGAAAGCGGCCGCGGCCTGCCGGGCGAGAAACTCGACCCCGTCGACGGCCGGGATACCCAGATCGCGCGCTTCGGTCACCGCTGGAGTGGGCATTTCCCCATACGGGAGATCGATGAGGCCTGACGCCACCGCCAGGACGCCTTCAGGTAGCCGCTCACCGCCCATTCCCAACGGAGTGGCGTTGACCACCAACGCGCCGGCGACAGCGGTGTCCCAGGCGAGGATGGCCGTCCGCTCATGCAGGCCGGCCAGCCCGCTCGCCGCCTCCAGCCTCCGGGCCGAGACATACACCGTCGCCGGACCCGCCGCGGCCAGTGCGGCACGGGCCGAGCCACCGGCGCCCAGGACGAGCAGGGGGACATCACTCCAGTCGCCGAGCAGACCGCCGAAGGCGACCACGTCGGTCGAATGGCCGATCAACTCGCCCTCCTCGGCTCTCATGCTGTTCACCGCTCCCGCCCGGGCCGCCTCGGGAGTGAGCCGGTCACACAGGTCCGCGGCGGCCTCCTTGAGAGGCATGGTGACATTGGCCCCGTCGAGCGTCCCGGAACGGAGCCGCTCCACCTCCTTCTCCAGACGGCCCCGATCGGCCTGGATCGCCAGGTACTCGCCATTGAGGCCCGCGTCTTCGAGGGCCTGCCTGTGCATCACCGGGGACAGGGAGTGGTCCACCGGATCGCCGAGGAGGGCGAGTCGAAGCCCTCTGGGCATCAGTGGGCGGTAGCGCTAGGGAAGGACACCGGCCTCCCGGGACTCCTGCACATTGCGGTTGTGCTCCTCGAGGGTGGTGGCGAAAGCGTGGTTCCCGTCGAGGTCGGCGAGCACGTAGAAGAGGAATTCCGTTTCGGCCGGCGCGGCAGCCGCCTCCAAAGAGGCCTTGCCCGGGGCGGCGATGGGGGTCGGAGGCAGACCGGCCACCAGGTAGGTGTTGTAGGGGCTGTCGACCTCGCGGTCGAAAAGGGATACATCCCGGGTGTCGAGCGCGTAGAGCACGGTGGCGTCGATGTCGAGCTTCATCTCCAGCTCGAGACGGTTGTAGATCACACTGGAGACGATCGGGCGCTCGACGTCGAGGAGCACCTCGGTCTCGATGAGTGAGGCCAGAGTGATCCCCTGGTAGACGGTGTAACCGAGCTCCTCCCACGCGGTCCAGTCGATGCTGCCCACCCTCTGCTCCATGGTCGAGGCCATCCGCTGCAAGATGGCACCAGGACTGGCGGTGGTGGAGAACTCGTAGGTGTCGGGGAAGAGGAGGCCCTCCCAATCCCGCAGCTCGGGCTCCGGCGGGAACTCCCGCAGCGACGTGCTCACCTCCCCGCTCAACAAGGCCTCTGCGTAATCGGAGTAGCTGTAAGGGCTGCTCTCAGAGAGTGACGTCAGCATCTCCTCGACGCGAAGCCCCTCGATGACCGTCACCCTGTAGATATCGGGTGCCGGACCGGCTACGAGCGCCGCCACTACTTCGGCCGGGTCCATGAGGGTGATCAGTTTGTAGGTGCCCGCCTGGAGTCGCTCCGCCGCTTCCACGTTGCGCACCGCTACCTCGAATTCGAGTGCCGAACGGACTACGCCGTTGGTCGCCAAGATGGCCCCGATGTCCTGGCCGGACGATCCCGGTGGGATCTCCACGGTGACCTCCTGGCCGGGGATCACGTTGGCCGGGGTGGCAGTGACCTCCTGGGGACCGATTGCGTTGCCAACGGTGCGCCCGAGGAAGGACGCCCCCCCGACTACGACGAAGCCACCGAGGACGACGGCTCCGATCACGGCCGCGACTTTGAGGATTCGCGCCCATATGGGCTGATTGGGAAGGGGTTCCAGCGTCATGGGTCGTGAGTCAGAACGTATCAGCCTGGCCCGGAGTGCCCGGCTTCGCCAATCCGTCGAGAAAGTCCTGGAGGATGAGGGAGGCGGCGACCTTGTCCACCGTGGCCCGACGCCGTCTTCTCCGCATCCCCCTCGCAATGAGAGCGTCCTCGGCGAGACGCGAGGTGAAACGCTCGTCGACGAACTGCACCGGCAGACCGGTGGCGGCTGCCAGCTCCGCCCCTAGCGCCCGCGCCTCCTCTGCGGACCTCCCCTCTCCCCCGGAGAGGCCGGTGGGGAGGCCGACGACGAGCCCGCCGATGCCGAGCTCCTCTGCGAGAGCGACCACTCTGGCCGGCGCCTCGGCTCGCGCCACGACCTCGAGCGGGCTGGCCAGGATCCCGGCTGCGTCTGAGATCGCCAAACCGACCCGCTTCGAACCGCAGTCGACGCCCAGATAGCGGGTCACAGCTCTCCCAGGGCTCTCTCCGCCCGGTCGCGCGCCGTCGTCATCGCCTTCCCCAAACGGTCGCCTCGGGGACCCCCGGCCTGGGCCAATTCGGGATCGCGCGAGCCTCCGCCACCCAGCTCCCTGGCGGCGTCCGTGATCAGGTCGGCGGCGGAGAGACCCTGAGCAACCAAGTCCTTGGTCGCCACCGCCACCAGCGCTCCCTTGCCATCGGATCCCGACCCGAGGAGCACAAGCGCGGGTGGTCCCAGCCGGTCCCGCACCCCCAGGGCGATCTCCCGCAGCTCATTGCCCCCGGTCTCCTCGAGTTGCGCCACCACCAGGGACGACTCCCCGATCTTCTCTGCCTTGCCTGCCAGCTCCTCGGCGGTCCCGCCACGGCGGGCACTGGCGATGGAGTCCAGCTGCTCCTCCAGCCCCGCCAGCCTCTCGAGCAGACCACTGACACGAGCGGGGACGTCGACGGGCCCCGCGTTGAGCAGGCTTGCCGCGTCCTTGAGGCTGGAGCGGAGGACCACGATCTGGTCGTAGGCAGCCATTCCGGTGAGCGCCTCGACTCTCCTCAGATTGGACCCGATCGACGACTCCGAGGTGATGAGCAGCGGGCCCACCTGGCCTGAGGTCCTGGTGTGGGTCCCGCCGCAGAACTCTGTCGAGTACTCGCCGACCTCGACAACACGGACGATGTCGCCGTACTTGTCGCCGAAGAAGGCCAGGGCGCCCATCGCCTCGGCCTCCTCCTTGGTGGTGATGACCGTTCTGACCTGGTTGTTCGCCACGAGCTTGCGGTTGACCTCCTCCTCGATCAGGGCCAGCTCCTCCGGCGCCGTTTGCGAGAAATGGGAGAAGTCGAAGCGCAGCCTGCCGTCCTCGACCAAAGAGCCGGCCTGGCCGG
>CAZAHX010000215.1:0-4064 GCA_964485005.1 uncultured Acidimicrobiaceae bacterium
ACGAGGTGACCCTCGTCGAGAAGAAGGAGTATCCCCGGGACAAGACCTGCGGGGATGGTCTCACCCCCAGAGCGATTCTCCAGCTCCAGGAGATGGGATTCGACTTCGACGTCCCCGAGTTCCACCGCATCACGGGGCTCCGCTCATACGCGGGCGACGACTTGATGTTGGAGATGGCCTGGCCCGAGCACAGCCGCTTCCCCGACTGGGGAGGCGTGATCAGACGACGCGACCTCGATGCCCAAGTTGCCCGGCTCGTCGAGAAGGAAGGCGTTCGGGTACGGGAGAAGACCACCGCCACCCCGGTGATCGAGGACGGCCTCCTCACCTCGGTTGCTTTGGCGAGTGGAGATCAGACCGAGACGCTCAGCCCCACGGTGACGGTGATCGCCGACGGTTCGATGAACCGGTTTGGCCGGGAGCTGGGCACGACGAGACGACGCGACTATCCGATGGGCATGGCTGCCAGGGGCTACTGGGCATCGCCCCGGTCGACGGACACCTTCCTCGAGAGCCAGCTCGACCTAAGGGACCGATCAGGGGCGACCATGCCCGGCTACGGGTGGGTCTTTCCCCTCGGGGACGGGACGGTCAACGTGGGCGTCGGGCTCCTCTCGACTTTCAAGCGCTGGAAGCAGGTCAACACCAGCCACATGCTCGACGACTATGTCTCCTTGGCCCCGGGCTACTGGGGTCTGGACGAGAAGTCCTCATTGGGCAGACCGGTGGGGGGAAAGCTGGCGATGTCCTTCTCCAGGGGTCCGCTGGTCGGATCCAACTGGCTGACGGTGGGCGACGCCGCCGGCTCCATCAACCCCTGGAACGGAGAGGGGATCTCCTACGCCTACGAGACCGGCCGACTCGCGGCTGAATACGTCGGCGAGGCCATCGGCGCCGGTGACACCGGCGTGCTCAGGAGGTATCCCCGGAGGCTCGAGGACGAGTACGGGCTCTACTACAAGATGGCCCGGGTCTTCGTGAAGCTGATCGGCTACCCCTCGGTGATGCGCACGCTGGCGCACACCGGCTTGCGCAACCGCCCGCTGATGGAGTGGACGCTCAAGGTGATGGCGAACCTCCTAGACGAGGAGGAGAAGGACATGGGTGAGCGTGCCTACGCCGCGCTGGCGGCGCTGACCCGAACTCTTCCCACCGCCTGACGGGTCAATACCATGGCCGGATGGCCCAACAGGTGACCCTCGCATTGGACGTGAACGAGACCCTCCTCAGCCTGGCCCCGATCCGGGGACGGCTGAAGGAGATCTTCGGAGACGACCCGCCCATGGGTGAGTGGTTCGCGAGGATGCTGCACGGCTCGCTGGTGGCCAACCACCTCGACCAATACCGGGACTTCGCCGAGATCGGTGTGGAAGCTCTTTTGGGCGTGGCCGGGAGACGCGGGGTCGGGTTGAAGGCGGAGGCTGCCGTGGAGGTCGTCGAGGCCATGCGCGGCCTCCCGCCCCATCCCGACGTCTACAACGCCATGGAGCGTCTCTTCGACGCCGGCTTCGCCATGATCGCTCTCACCAACGGCGGGTCCGCGGCAGCGAACGCCCAGATCGAGAATGCCGGACTTCACATATTCCTGCGTCGTGTCGTCTCGGTGGAGGAGGTGCGCCGGTTCAAGCCCCATCCCCTTCCCTACCGTCACGCCGCCCAGCTCCTAGCGGTCGACGTCGGAGAGCTCATGCTGGTGGCAGCACACGACTGGGACTGCGCCGGGGCGATGGCCGCCGGGGCGCAGGCCGCCTACGTGAACCGGCCCGGGTCGGTCTGGGGTCTGCCCGTCGATCCCCCCGCCCTGGTGGTGGAGGACATAAAGGGACTGGCCGACGCCCTGACCTGACCCGTCAAGTGTCGAGTACGCGGTTGACGGTGGACTCCGCCCGCGCCAGCCACTTGCCCCGTCGCGATCGTCGCCAGGCCTCCAGGAGGCTGCCGTCGGAGTATGCCTCGGGGATCGACGGATGTAGGTATGCGCTGCGGCACACCTCCCGGGTGTTCCCCAGACGCTCGGCGGCGTGGTCGATGGCGGAGAGAATCGGGTCACCACCTTCAGGGTCGTCGCCATTGGTGGCCAACTGACGGGTCACGGTGGTGGTCGCACCCCATGTCCGGAAGTCCTTGGCGGTGAAGGGGCCGTCGAGGGTGTCCGACAGGTAGAGGTTGACGTCGTCCGAGCTGATGGGGATCACACCGTTGTCGCAGCGGTAGCTGAACAAAGTCTGCCCGGAGAGCTCCTGGCACCGGGCGACCAGCGAGGCGAGACGGCGGTCCCTCACCGCCACCTCCTGGTCTGCTCCGCCTTTGGACTCGAAGGCGAGATGGATGTGCTGACCGCTGACCTCGACGTGATCACAGGTGAGGGTGGTGAGCCCGTAGGTCTCGTTCTCGTCGGCGTAACGGCGGTTGCCGATCCGGATCAGCGTGCGGTCTAGCAATGCCACCGCGAGAGCTACCACCTTCTCCCGGGCGAGGCCAGGTCGTCTCAGGTCCTGGTCTATGGTCTTGCGCAGCCTGCCCAATTGCCGACCGAAATCGGCGAGCCGCTCGAACTTGGCTACGTCTCTCACCTCTTCCCAGAGCGGGTGATAGATGTACTGCTTGCGGCCCGCCTTGTCATACCCGGTGGCCTGGATGTGGCCCAGCCTGTCCGGGGAGATCCAGACACGGTCCCAGGCGGGGGGGATCGCCAGCGACTTGATGTACTCCACATCGCCCTCCCCGAGCTTCTCGCCGTCAGGCCGCACATAAGAGAAGCCCTTTCCACGACGGACGCGTCGGTTGCCCGGTGCCTCGTCGAGGACGTAGTGCAGTCCTGCTTCGTCTGTGAGGGTGAGAGGGTCGATGGTCAACGGGTGTCTCGTGGTGGTGAGAGCCCCGAGTACCCGGGACCGGCGGGCGCAAAACGGCACGCCCCACTGCTTCTGCCCGGCGAGGCCTAGTGCCCTGTGGCAAACGTTGTGGGGCGGGGCACTACATTCGACCTGTCATGTTCGAGCGTTTCACCGACCGGGCGCGGAGGGTGATGGTCTTCGCCCAGGAAGAGTCACGGCGGCTCAACCATGACTACATAGGAACCGAGCATCTGCTCTTGGGCCTGCTCGCAGAGAGGGACGGAATCGCCGCCCGGTCGCTGGGCGACCTCGGGATCACTCACGACGATGCCCGGGTCAGGGTCGAGGAGATGGTAGGTGTGGGTGAGGCACCGCCAGCGGGTCACATACCCTTCACCGCGGACGCGAAGAAGACCCTGGAGATGGGTCTTCGCGAGTCGATCGGGCTCGGCCACCGCCACATAGGGACCGAGCACATCCTCCTTGGCCTGCTCGCAATGCCGGACACCATCGCTTGCCAGGCGGTGGAGAGTATGGGAGTCGACGCAGAGCAGGCTCGGCGCAAGGTCGCCGAGGTACTCGCCGGATCGGGAAAGGGGATCGTCATGGAGCCGCCTTCGACACCGTCTCGGCAAAAAGCCCCGAGCAGGCTCCACACCGCTCGTCACGAGGACCCCGCTCTGAGCTCCGTGCTCTTCGTGCTCGTGGCACTGGTGGCGGTGCAGATCGTCCCGCCGACGCCGGGGATCGCCCGTTGGGGCCTGGCCATTCTCCTCGGGGGGGTGCTGCTCTGGGCGGGCGGAACGGTGATAGGCACCGGGCCGGACTCCGGTCCGCGGGCACGTGGCATGGGACGCGGCCTTCGCCTCCTCGGCGGGCTCACTTTGGCCGCTGCGGCCTCGTTGTTCGTCCTGGGAGCGCTGCTCGGCTGAGAGAGCTTGCGAATTTCCTCACAAAGTTCCCCCGTCCTAAGCTCGATCGGGTGACCCTCGCCGATTACCTCCCAATCGGCTTGATGCTGCTCCTCGCCGCCGGCTTCGTGGCGGTCTCCCTCCTGGTGTCGCGAATGTTCGCCCCCAACCGCCCGACCGTGGAGAAGCTCGAGCCCTACGAGTGCGGCATCGTTCCCGAGGTGGAGCCCTCGCAACGGTTCCCGGTCAAGTTCTACCTGGTGGCCATGCTGTTCGTCATCTTCGACGTCGAGATCATCTTCCTCTTCGCCTGGGC
>CAZAHX010000216.1:0-4041 GCA_964485005.1 uncultured Acidimicrobiaceae bacterium
CGGGAAAGGACGTGCACGCTCCGGGCTTTTATCTCCACCTGGAGCCGGCCGGCTCGTTCGCAGGTGTGGGCATGTGGCGTCCCGACGCCGCCACGGCAGGCCTGGTGCGGCGGCACATAGCACGCCGTCCCGAGGAGTGGTCGAATGCGACTGGAGCCCGAACCTTCACCGGGATGTGGGCCCTGGAGCACGACGAGGACGAGATGCTGAAGCGGGTCCCACGGGAGTTCGGCGAAGATCTACCGCATGGTGACGATCTCAGGCTCCGTAGCTTCGTCGCAGTCGCCCGCTTGACCCAGAAGGAGATCACCAGTGGCGGGCTCGACGCCCGGCTCGCCACGATGTTTGGCCGGTCGGCCGGTTTCGCCAGGTTTCTCTGCGACGCCATCGGCGTCGAGTTCTAGTGGTCTGTCGCGCAAGTGGGGCGAGCGGCCACTAGGGGTCGTCAGGGGTTCCCAGAAGGCTCCGATTGGCCTAGGTTGTTGGCGGCCACGCCGATCGGGAGACCCAGCCGGTGCCCAAATACGACGGAATCGTGAATCTCGACCAGGACGAGGTCGAGGTAATCATCGGCCTCGACTCGGATCGGGTCCATCTCCAGGCAGGGGATCTCGAGATCGGGGATTGGGCCCCCGACGAGTGCGCCATCGCCCATCTCGGTCGAGGCGTCTACGCCATCACAGCCGAGAACGAGTCGCTCCAGTTCGTGCCCCGCGACGCCCGCCTTTTCGAAGCCGGGCTCAACCACGGCACCGGATATGGGCTCTCCACGGCCCCCAAACAGGACGAGAGCCAAGCTCGGCGCGGACGACACACCAAGACGGTTCCGGGGCCCGAGACATCTCCCGCCCACGGGGAGTCCGCGGCCCCACCGCCCAAACCCCTGACCCTGGCCTTGTTCTACGGGCTGGCTGCTGTTACCGCAGCCCTCGGCGTCTGGGCCCTGCTCAGCATCTTCTAGTGGTCTGTCGCTAGCCGGGCGCTTCCATCCACTCCTCGACCCGATCCAGGATGTAGTGGCTGATCTCGTGGGAGCGGTCGAGAAGCTCGCAGAGCTGATCCCGGCCCATGAACACGTCGACGAGGCTCACTGTGGCTTTTCCCTGGAGAGCGAGGCGACGCTCCGGGGCGTCGGCAACCGCGGCGTACGAGTCGATGGCCGAGGCCTCCACCGCCAGGTCGACACCGCCGATCCCGGCCAGGTCGGTGGCCAGGACCAGCAGATCGGGCGGGTTCTGCAGCGGCGGGACCGCCCAATTGAAGTAGAGGTCGAGGAAGTACTCGTCCTCGGGCTCCTCGAACTCGTTGTCTATTGCGTCGAGCCGGTCACGAAGAGACAGCAACACCTTGGGGTCCACGTCGAGGGCCAGGTGGAGGTCGATGGGGCCACCGCATCCTGCCTCGGGGTGAACGTCGACCTCCCAGGACTGACGCAGCGAATAGGTCTCGACGAAGTGACGCTCGTCATGAACGTGGAAGCCGTGCTCGGTGGCGTGCTCCTTGAGATCGGCGACGAAGCCTGCAATGTCAACTGACATCGCTACCGAGGTTATTGCCCACAACATCCATATTCGACACGGTCATCGACGCTTGTTGCGCCGTCCAATGAACAGCCCGAGGACGAAGGCGAGAAGCGTGCTCTGGGGAGCCGGTTCCTGGGGCTCGGCCGGGGCCGCTTCGGGACTTCTGGCCTCGACCTCGCGGGTAGCCGGCGAGGCCACGGTGCCCGAGTCGAGGTAGTCGTCGATGACCTTGATCACCTCCGCCCCGTAGAAAAAGACGGCAGAGAGGACGAAGGCGAGAAGCAGTATGACGAAGATCGAACCAGCGACATTCACCGCGTTGGGCTCGGTGGTCCATTTGAAGTACAGCCCGACCAGGTAGGCGGCCGCGATGAAAACGACGGCCGTGAGGAACGACCCCCACCAAATCGCCCTCCATCGCACGCTCCGACGACTAAGTGTCTGAAAGACGAGTGCCAGCAGAAACGGGAGGAGGATCAGCGACACCACCGGGGCGAGAAGGGCGAACACGACTCCAAGGGCATCGAGCATCTCGGGGACCAGACCCCCGATGAACTGCCAGACCGCGTTCAATCCCCACACCGCGATCAGGGCCAAACCGAAGACGATCACCCAGAGAAAGCCGAGGCCACGCTTCACCGCCATGGCGGCGATCCCGCTCCTCTCCTCCTGGGGCACCTCGAAAATGTCGTTGAGATCGCGCTGCAGCTCGAGGAAGAGACTGGATCCGGTCCAGATGAGGAGCCCGAAGCCGAGAACGGCAGCGGTATCCCCGCTGACCCGGGCGTTGGCCAGAAACAATCCAAGGGCCTCGCTGATCTCGGTACCGGCGACCACCCCCACCTCGGCGAGGATGCGGTCGCGGGCGGCTTCGTTCCCGCCGAGGACCAGACCCAGCACCCAGATCCCCAACAACAGCAGCGGAGCGAGAGCGAACATGGTGCGGTAGGCGACCGCAGCTGCCATGCGGTCCGCCCGGTCCAGGCCGAACTGGGTCACGGCGGCACGCAGAACCTCGTAGGCGAGGCGGAGGGCGCGGTTCGTCTTTTCCCACATCGGACGCTCAGGCTAAGGGACATAGACTCGCCCGGTGAGCCATCCCTTCCCGCCCCCGGTAGCGACCATGGAGGCCAAGGTCTCCGAGAACTGGCCCAAGGGCGACTTCGTCTACGAGCCGAAATGGGACGGCTTTCGCTCCCTCTCCTGGTCCGAGCCCGAGATCAGATTGGACTCCCGCAACGAGAAACCACTACTCCGCTACTTCCCCGAGCTGCGCCCTGCCCTCGAACAGCTCCCCGAGGCGACCGTTGTGGACGGGGAGATCGTGGTGGTGGTGGACGGGGCCACCGACTTCGACACCCTGCAGCAGAGGATTCATCCCGCGGAGTCCCGGATCACCATGCTCTCCGAGGAGACTCCCGCCGAGCTGGTCGCCTTCGACCTGCTCGCCGTTCGAGGCGAGGACCTACGGGAAATCCCCTTCACCGAGCGTCGTGAGCGTCTCGTCGACCTCTACGCCTCGCTCTCCCATCCCTGGCACCTAACCCCTGAGTCCGATGACGAAGCCACCGCGCAACGGTGGTTCCACGAGTTCGAATCGGCAGGCTGTGACGGCATCATCGCAAAGAAGCCCTCGCTCCCATACCAGGCCGGGAAACGGGCGATGATCAAGATCAAGCACCGCCGCACCGTCGACGTCGTGGTCGGCGGATTCAGGGAGCACAAGGATGGGGGGAAGATCGGCTCGCTTCTTCTCGGCCTATACAACGATCGCGGCGACTTCCACTTCATCGGTCACTGCTCGGGCTTCCCCGACGTCGACCGTGTCCAGATCTACCAGCGGTTCCTCGAGCTACAGGCAGAGGAGAGCTTCGACGAGGCGGCCCGCGCTCCCGGGGGTCCCAGCCGGTGGTCGGCGGGCAAGGACAACAGCTGGGTGCCGGTGCAGCCCGGTGTGGTCGTCGAGGTCAGCTACGACCAGCTCGAGGGTGACCGCTTCCGGCACGCAACGCGCTTTCACCGGTGGCGACCGGACAAAGACCCCGAGGAATGCACCATGGGCCAGCTCGATCGGCCGGAAGGGCCCGGGTTCGCCGAAGTGGTGGGCTGAGCGACGGCGAGCTCAGCCGTCGCCGGCTCATCGGTACTCGTCGTCGGGGCGGCGCTGCTTCGACGGCTGCACCCGGGGAGGCTCGCCGGGCATCTTGGGGTAATGGGGAGGCCAGGGGGCGTCGCCGATCCCGTTCTCCTCGTCGCGAGCCACCCATTCCATGAGGGTGTCGATGCGGCCCGCCGTCTCGTCGATCCCTTCGGTCAAATCCCCGACAACATGCCAGCGTTCTGCGTAATTGCCGAGGGGGAAGTCCTCGATCCGGACCGAGTCGAGCTCGTCCCAGGTGAAGGGGGCGGAGATGAACCCGGTGGGGCGCACCCCGTAGGCCGAAGAGACCGTTTTGTCGCGGGCGTTCTGGTTGTAGTCGATGAAGATCCCGTGACGCTCCTCCTTCCACCAACTGGT
>CAZAHX010000217.1:0-4036 GCA_964485005.1 uncultured Acidimicrobiaceae bacterium
GGACAGGGGGCTCGTCGATTGTCATCACACGATCGCTTCCGAAACGGCGAGTCATCTAGGACATCGGCGGGAATCGCCTAATACCCAAGTGCTAATGACTCGAGGCGATGGTGTCGGAGAGAGGACTCGAACCTCCACAGGGCTATGAACCCCACCAAACCCCTAGCCTGAAAACACCGACACCGAGCTACGCGTTGAGAACGATCACCGAGCAGGGAGCCTCGGCGACGAGGCGTTCCACCTTAGGACCGAGATAGAGCCGGGACGACCCCGCCCTCATCCCCGTCCCGAGAACGATCAGGTCGACATCACGGCGTGCCCGATCCACCAGGTTGTCCACCGTCGTTCCTCCCGTGGTCACCTCGGTGGCCACGTTCACTCCCAGCCTCGTGCCCATCTCCCTCAGCTCGTTGACGATGCCCTCTCCGATCCCCATGCGCACCGCCACCGACCTAATAACTCGAGCGGCAGACATCTCTGTGGCCAACTCGGGATCGACCACGTGGTAGAGGAGGACCTGGGTCTGTTCGCCGGCGAGAGCGAAAGCGAGCGCTGCGGCCCGCGACGCGGGATCGCTCCCGCCTGTCGGGACCAAGATGGTGCGCGGGGGCCATCGGGGGCTCCGCGCGGTGAAGACGAGTGATGGGCAGGGAGCCAGTCTGACCACCTCGTCGACCAGCGAGCCGAACAAGTACGACGAGCCGGCACCGGGTACCGGAGCGCCCATGGCCACCAGGTCATAGCCTTTGGCCGCCTCGTCGAGGATGGCTTGGGCGGGGTTGCCGCGGGCCACCCGCCTGGAGACTTCGGTGCCGGCCGGGAACAGCTGCGCCATTTGACCGAGGTAACGATCGGCCCGCCGGCTGCCGGCCGGTGGCGCCACTGTGAGCAAGGTCAGCGCGGGACTCTCCGAGCCGAGACGGGGCAGCACAGCGGCCTCCAGTGCACGGATCTCCGCCGGCACATCGCTCAACTCCCCGGGTCGGACGGCTAGAAGCACCCGATGGATCGGCCCCAGGGTCCCGGGAGCCGGCGTCTCTTCTTCGATCGGCCCTGGGCCGAAAGCGAACCGAAGCCCTATTGGCGCCATCAGCGATGCTACCACCGGAGGTCACCACCACCATCGAGTAGACCTCCACAAGCGAGAGAGCATCGAGCATCCGGATCACCACGCCTACTGGCATCGCTAGGGAGGAGGCCCTGGGCATCCCAGATCGGCCTGGTATCCAGCCTCAGCGCCCATGCGTGCAAGGGCGTCGCAGGCCTCTGCAGCGGTGACAAAGAGCTCCTCGAGCTGTGGATCTGCAAGAGGGTCCATGAGGGCCTGGCCCACAAAGGATTGGAGATCATCCATGCTGTTGAAGCCGGCCACTTGATCCTGCACATAGGCGAAGTAGGAGCGAAACCCATCGACGTACTCGTCGTGCGTCGCTTCGAATCCGGGTGGCGGCGCAATCGAGTCCAGCGCCTCGGCGTGGGCCAGGAACAAATCGAAGAAGCCGATCCAGTACTCGTACTGCTCCTCGAAGAGCTCCTCCTCTGTCGGCTCGGGCTGCTCCGATCCGGGCTCCACCGGGTGAGCGCCCACGGTCTCCTCGAAGTGGGCCTCTTCGTAGGCGCTGATCGAGTCGCCGTGGTCGGCGGCGAGGTTGGACATCTCGACGAGATAGGTCTCGACCGACTCCGCAGGCGCCGCCGCCACGGCATCCCCGATGGTCGTGCTGGTGTTTCCTGGAGCGGAGACACTCAGGTCGGACGGCCCACACGCCGCCGCTATTGCTCCCAGCATCACCACCGCCAATAGGCCACGGTTGCTCATGCCATCATCTCCCGTCGAGCTCCTCGGACTGCCAGTGCAGATCGGCGATGACCGTGGCCAGGCTGTCCGCCTCCGGTAGCAGACCCTCGGCTTGCATCATCGCCTCCACCCTTTTCAGTTGGGCCACGGCGCTCGACAGCTCCCCGAGAATGGCCCTGCGGGCAACGGCCGAGGCCGGTTCATCTCCTTGATCCGTGTGCAATCGGCTGGCACCGAAGCTGATCTCGCCGCGCGACTGCGCAGTGCTGGTGATCACTTCCTCGTTACCGATTCCGCCGGGGGCCAGGACTCTGTCGATCATTGCGTTCAACCACTGGTCCCAGCCTGCACGAGTGGGCACGATGGGTCCATCGGGGTTGTCCCCCATGCGGGCAACCGCCATCGCCGGGATTGGCCACAAAGTCGCGCTCCTCATTTTGTCCTCCGAACCTGATCCTGGGGACACACGCATCAGATCACCGGTCCGTCTACCGGAACAGACAACTGCCATACCGGGCAGACGCTGTCGGGGATGCAAAGACTCATGGCAGCGGCGGGAGCAATAGACAGGTCATCGGCTCTGCTTCCTCCTCCGGCTGAACACAGTTGGCTTCCATGCTGGAAGGATCCCCCCATAGGTCGATCTGCCATCCGAACTCCTCGAGCATGGCCCGCTCCACGCCAAGTGGTGGGTGGTCGGCGATGGAAAGGAGATACCCGGTGAGATCTGGCGGAACATCGATCCCGAACCACAGTGAGCAGCCGATTGGCCCGTCGTATGCGGAACCGCGCAGGATGCTTTCGCCTACGACCTGACCAGCTTCGTCGGTGGCGACCACGGGTTGGCCGGGTCGGATGTCGGCGAAAGCACCGGCGCCCACACAGACCGGCTGGTCCGGCGAGTCTGGCGGCCCGGAGCTGGTCTCTTCACCGAGAATGACGAAACCGACGATCCTCCCCGGCCCCGCCGACCCCCTCATCGCTCGGGTCTCCGCTCCCATGATCGCCGGGTCGTCAGAGGTAATACCATCCGCCGAGAGCTCCGTCTCCAAGTCGAAGACGGGATCGCCGAAGGTGTAGACCACCCGCTGTCCGCTCACCCTGTGGGAAAGGCTCCCTTCGGGTGGGGGCTCGGGGGAGAGGATCACGTTCTCGTACTCCGAGACGTCATATCCCAGGTCGGGGAGTGCGAATACGCAGACCGCGGTGTCGTTGGGGCCCAGGAGGAAGGACGAGCCGGCATCCTCCTCGCCGACCTCGGCTCCTGCAGGGAGCGTGATCGAGGGAAGTTCCTCGACTCCGTCGACGAGCTCGCTCTCGTCGAGAATGTGCACCAGCGAGCCCTCTCCAATACCAGCCAGGGGACCGGAACCTTCGCAGACCCCGGTCGCCTCATCGACGGTGTAGTCGTTGCGGAGGACCACGAACACCTCCACCGGCAACGACTCCAAGTCGGGGACCGTGGTAGACGGTGCCGGCAAGGTGACCACCGGCGCCTCATCGACTCGGGCGAGGAGGAGGATGCCCGCGACCACAGCCAGCACCGCCGCCGCCGTGGCGATAGCCGTGACCAGCCGACTCCGCCGATGCGCCCGGAGCATGATCTCGAGGCGCTCCGAGGTGTCGACTTGGGTGCGCACCCTCTCCATGAGAGCCGTGCCCCGACTGCGAACCTCCTCCGGCCTCATGCCTGCCCCCCGGAATTCACCTTGCGCACCAGCGCCTGTCTGCCCCGCTGCAAATGGGTCCGCACCGAAGACTCCGAGATGTCGAGCACCTCGGCGATCTCCGCGGTGTCCATGTCGTCGACGTAGTGGAGGACGACCACTTCTCGCTGACGCCGGGGGAGCAGCTTCACCTGCGCCCAAAACTCGGCCTCCTCCACCGGATGCGGCTCGATCACCTGAATGTTGTTCACCATGTATCGCTCCAAGGCCTTCACCTCACTCACCCGGCGTCTCAGAAGCGAGTTGGACAGATTGATGGTCACCCGACGGAGCCAGGCGCCCGGCTTGTCGTAGCGGGATATCGAATCCCAGGACTTGAAGGCACGAAGACAAGCTTCCTGGGCGAGTTCCTCAGCCGCCCACCGACTCCCCGAGATGGCAAACGCGACAGCGACCATCTTTGGAAACTCACGGCGGAAGAAGCTCTCGAACGGCTCCGCAGCCCTGACGACCTGGAGATCCAGGTCGTCCTGGAAAGGGTCCTCGGCCATCATCCAGCCATCTCTCTCAC
>CAZAHX010000218.1:0-4013 GCA_964485005.1 uncultured Acidimicrobiaceae bacterium
ATAGTCTCATTGATTTCATTGTTCCTCCGTGTTGTGAGTGTGACTGGGTCAAGAACCGCGCCACGCAGGACATCGACCCTAATCAACGGGAGTGGCCGCGTGTCGGGTGCTATCTCTCCAGCACCATGCGAAGGAAGCGGCGGGCCCGATCGGTCCGGGGTTGGGTGAGCACTTGTGCGGGTGGACCCTCCTCGACCACCACCCCCTCGTCCATGAACACCACTCTGTCGGCGACCTCTTCGGCAAAGCCCATCTCGTGAGTTACCACCAGCATTGTCATACCCTCCCGGGCCAGTTTCCGCATCACGTCGAGCACCTCGCCGATGAGTTCGGGATCGAGGGCCGATGTGGGCTCGTCGAACAGCATCATGTCCGGGTTCATACATAGAGCCCGTGCGATGGCCACCCGCTGCTGTTGGCCGCCGGACAGCCGGATAGGATACTCATCGATCTTGTCGAGCAGACCCACTCGCTCCAACACATCGTGGGCCACCTGCTCCGCTTCCTGTTTGCTGCGGTTCAACACCTTGACCTGTGCGATGGTCAGGTTCCCCAGCACGTCGAGATGGGGGAACAGGTTGAACTGCTGAAAGACCATGCCGATCTTGGTGCGCAGGGCATCGACATCGGCGTCCGGGTCGGTGATGTCCTCTCCCTCGATGAGGATGGTCCCCGAGGTGGGCTCCTCGAGACGGTTGACACAGCGGAGCAGGGTCGACTTCCCCGAGCCCGAGGGCCCGATCACACAGACCACCTCGCCCTCATCGACCTGGAAGTCGATCCCCTTCAACACCTCGAGGGGCCCGAAGTACTTGTGCAGGTCACGGATCTCGATGACGGCGGTCATCTCGCCCTCGCCGTCCGTCGCTCCAGCCGCCTCACCAGATATGTGAGCGGCAAGGTGATGATGAGATAGACGACGGCCGCCACTGTGAGCGGCGTGGCGTTTTGGGTGATGGTCATGAATGATCGGGCGAAGTTGGTCAGCTCCCTGGTCATCGGGGTGGTCCCCAGCACGAACAGGAGGGAGGTGTCCTTGATGAGGAGGACGAACTCGTTGGTGAGAGGAGGGATGATGATGCGGAAGGCCTGGGGCAAGACGATCGATCCCATGGCCCGTGGAGCCGACATCCCCAGCGAGCGCGCCGCCTCGGCCTGACCCCGGGGAACCGCCTCGATCCCGGCCCTGATCGTCTCCGCCATGTAGGCGGCGGCGACCACCCCCAGCGCCACCGAGCCGGTGCCGAGTGTTCCGCCGGGAAGACGGAGGCCACCGAAGGCGATGGGAAGACCGAAACCGAAGAAAAGGATGGTTATCAACGCCGGCAGGCCCCGGAAGAGCTCGATGTAGCCGATGGCGAACCATCTATAGGGCCCGATATCGGAGAGCTTCATCAACGCCAGTACCAGGGCGAGGACGAGACCGATGGTGAAGGACCCGGCGGTGTAGATGAGGGTGTTGCGGGCGGCGAGGCTCAGCACCTCGGGGAACATCCTCCTAACGACATCGGGCTGAAAGAAGCTGCGTTGAATCCTCTCCCAATCGGCGAAGGCGATCGCCCCGACGAGGATCGTCGCGGCGACGATGTACAGCAGCCCTCGGATCAGTTGCCGTCGACGCCTCGGGGTGATGGCCATGGAGAAGGGGCGACCCTAGCGGTTCGCCCCTTCTCGCAGCCTTCTGGTTCGGCCTAGCTGAACCAGTCGTTCCAGATGTCGTCGTAGGTGCCGTCGGCCCTCAGCCCGGCCAGGGCGTCGTTTATGGCTTGGAGCACGTCCTCGGCGCCCTCCTCCTTGACCGCGAAGCCGTACTCCTCGGCCGTCGCGTAGGTCTCCACGATGGAGACACCCTCGTTGTTGAGGGCGTACTCGGCGTTGGGGACGATGTCCTGGAGGACGCCCTGCACGTTGCCCGCCTCCAGGGCGAGGAACAAGGCTCCCGGGTCCTCGAACGAAACGATCTCCACACCCTCCGGGGCGTTCTCGTTGGCATAGATCTCACCGGTGGTCCCGGTCTGCACCGCCAGCGAGCTGCCCCCGAAGTCGGCCAAGGACGTCAAACCCGATGCATCGCTGGTGAGCAATGACTGATCGGCGGTGAAGTAGGGGTCGGAGAAGTCGATGTTCTCCTCCCTGTCCTCCGTGATGGTGATTGAAGCCGCCGCCACGTCACAGTCACCGGCCTCCATGGCGAGACCGGAGGTGATCGGATCGAATCCGGTGTTGTTCACCGCTAGGTCGAGACCGAGATCGTTGGCAATGGCGCGCATCAGCTCGATGTCGAACCCGGTAAAGCCACCCTCGGCTTCCGGGTCCTCGAACTCCATCGGCGGGTACGGAGCATCGGTGCACACGGTGAGAGTGCCCGGGGTGACCAGGTTCAGCTCACCTCCATCGGCCTCGTCGCCGTCGCCACACGCCGCCAGCACCATTGCCAGCACGGCCAGAGAGGCCGTCAGTCGCATCAGTCTTTTCATAGATCTCCTCCGCATTGAAAGCCAGGTCCGCCCTGGAACAGAGAAGCGTATAGCAACTGGGCCCGGCCTGGCGAGTCAGCGCCCCGCGTTGCCTATCGTCCTCTCCGGGTATCCTCGCCGGTTCAAGGAGGCATCGTGCAGAGAAAACTGATCCTGATCCTGGCGGCCATGTCCTTGGTCCTCGCCGCTTGCGGCAACGGAGATGCCGCCACTGAAACCACGGCGGCGGCCGAGGGCTGTGCCGTCGACGACCTCAACCTGGTCAATCCGGGACAGCTCACCGTGGCCACCGGTGAGCCCGTGTTCCCACCGTGGATGGGTGTCGGTGACGACAACTTCGACGTCCCCGAGTCGGGAACCGGCTTCGAAGGCGCTCTGGTCTACGAACTGGCCAACCGGCTTGGTTTCAGCGACGACCAGGTCACCTTCGTGCGCACCGGGTTCGACGAGGCGATCGCCCCGGGACCGAAGGATTGGGACTTCAACATCCAGCAATACTCGATCACCGCAGAGCGCGACGAGGTGGTCGACTTCTCCGACCCGTACTACACCACCCGACAGGCTCTGGTGACGTACCCCGACTCGCCGTTTGCCGACGCCCGCACCGTGGAGGACCTGAAGGACGCGAACCTCGGCGCCGCCATCGGCACCACCAGTCTCGACTTCATCGAGGACGTCATTCAGCCCAACACCGAGGCCAGCGTCTACGACGAGAACGTGGACGTCGAGGCGGCGATGAACGCCGGCCAGATCGACGGCCTGGTCGTCGACCTGCCCACGGCATATTTCATCACCGCGGTCCAGGTCGAAGGGTCGATCATCGCCGGCCAGTTCGAGGCAGAGGCGGCCGAACCCGATGACTACGGACTGCTCTTCGCCGAGGGGAACGCGTTGGTGGAATGTGTCAACGAGGTTGTCGCCGAGATGCGGGAGGACGGCACCCTCCAATCACTCGAGGACGAGTGGCTCACCCAGGAGGGCGCTGTCCCCACGATCACCGGGTAGCCGATCACTGACCTGGGCATACGGAACCATGTCCCGGTCCCGTTGAGGACCCGGACATGAGCCTGCCTCCCGACCAGCTGCGCAGCCCCGGATTGTGGTCTTCGCTTCGACGTCCCCGCCGACACCGCGAGGAAGGGGTCCGCGCTGCCCTGGTCGCCGCGGTGTCGACGGTGGTGGTCTTCGGGCTGCTCGCCTGGTGGGTCCTCACCTCCGAACGATGGCCCGAGGTTCAGGAGCAGTTCTTCAACCCGGACCACTTCGCCGCCGCCTGGCCCGAGGTCCTCGGTGGTTTCTGGCTGAACATCCAGATGTTCATGGTCGGCGAGGTGCTCATCCTGGTGTTTGCCCTGGTCTTCGCCATGATCCGCGCCCTCCGGGGACCTGCTTTCTTCCCGCTGCGAGCCCTGGTGATCGGCTACATCGACCTGATCCGCGGGCTGCCGATCATCCTCCTCATCCTGCTCCTCGGTTTCGGGGTGCCCGCATTGCAGCTCCCGGGGTCCCCAACAACAGGCTCTTCTGGGGCCTCGG
>CAZAHX010000219.1:0-3938 GCA_964485005.1 uncultured Acidimicrobiaceae bacterium
AGCCGGAGTGCTCGGCCTTGATCTCCTGCATCCGGTCGAACATCTCCTGTGCCGGGACACCCTCGGCCTCGCGCTCGGCGATCCAGGCCTCGGTCACCTGCTGACCGACCTCCTGCCAGCGGGCCAGCTCGTCGGGCGGCAGCTCGTAGATCTCGATGCCCTCGGCGACTGCCTTCTCCGAGATGGCTGCGTAGGCGTCGTCGTAGGTCACGGAGGCTGCCATGGAGAACTCCCTTCCCGCATCGAGGAGTACCTGTTGGGTGTCTGGGGTCAGCGAGTTCCAGGTGTCCAGATTCATCACCAGATACTGGGCCGCCACGTAGCAGTCGCACTTGGTCCCGAAGTTGAGCTCCGGGTAGAGCTGGAAGCTCTCCAGGCCGGAGACCGCGATGGAGAGACCGTCGATGACGCCGGTGCTCAGCGACTCGAAGATCTCAGGGGCCGGCATGCCCACGGAGCTGGCCCCCATGGCCTCCATGACCTCGCCCATGATCGGGGTGGGGAACCGCATGGTGAGACCCTGCATGTCCTCGACCGTCTGCACCTGGGTGTCCTTGGTCCAGATGTCTCCTATGTCGTGAGTCCACAGCCCGAGGAGTTGGACGTCGCTGTACTCCTCCTGCAGCGCGGGGAACTCGTCGTAGAGAGCCCACAGCGTCTCGGTCGCCTGGATGGCCGAGGTGAACTGGAAGGGCTGCTCGACGATCTCTGTGACGGGGAAGACACCGGCGTGGTAGCCCTGGAGGGCCCACCCCATCTCCTGACCACCGGCCACGGTGTTCTCGAACGTTCCGGGTGGGGGAGCCAGTGCCCCACCGGGCTGGAACTCGATGGTCACCGTCCCGTTGGTCCGCTCATTGACCGCGGCGGCAAACGGCTCCAGGGCATTCACCTGGATTGGGTGCTGCGCCGGGAAGGGATGACCCAGGTTCAGCGTCACCGGGTCGCCGAAGTCCATCTCCTCGGCCGCGCTCGTCGTAGCGGCGTCATCCTCTGCCTCGGTGGTCGCGGCGGCATCGTCCGCCTCCGTTGTCGCCGGGGCCTCGGTGGTCGCCGTCGCATCGCCGTCGGCACAGGATGCCGCGAGGAGAGCCAATACGGCCACCAGGGCAATCACACGCCAAATACCGTTTCTCGTTCTCACCGTTTTCTTCCTCCGTTGGGGATTCGCGAGATCGCGCCTCGGCAAAGATCATATAGACGGCGTGCTGGCGATGTCCGGCCGAGTCGGCTCGACCCCCACCGGGTGGGGCCCGCCGGCATGTCTGATCGCCTCCCAGACCCGATGTGGGCGCAGCGGCATGTCTATGTGGGAGACACCGAATGGCGCCAGGGCGTCGAGCACCGCATTGACCACCGCGGGGGGTGCTCCTATGCACCCCGCCTCACCGGTCCCCTTGGCCCCCAACGGATTTGACGGGGCCGGGCTGAAGAGCCGTCTCGTCGTGAAGGACGGGACCTCGGCCGCTCCCGGGACGAGGTAGTCCATGAAACTGGTGGTGAGCGGGTCGCCGTCGTCCGAGTACTCGATCCCCTCGAGCAACGCCTGACCTACTCCCTGGGCCAGGGCCCCGTGGACTTGGCCCTCCACGATCATGGGGTTGAGGACGTTCCCACAGTCGTCGACAGCCACGTAGTCGAGGATCGCAACCACGCCGGTGTCCAACTCCACCTCCACCACCGCGGCATGGACTCCGTAGGGAAAGGTCTGGATGCCGGGGACGAACACTTCGGACACATCGAGGACCACACCCGTGTTCGCGGCGTGAGCCGCGATCTCGTCGAGGCCCACCGAGGAGTCCGGGTCGCCGACCACCTCCACCCGCCCCTCCGCGAGCCGAAGGTCTTCCACCGCCGCCTCCAACATCCCGGCGGCGATGACCTTGACCCGGTCCGCCAACCGGTGGGCGGTGCGATACATCGCAGAACCGCCCACCTGGGCCGACCTGCTCCCAAATGTCCCCGTGCCCTCGGCAACCCGGGCGGTGTCGCCGGCGATCACCGCGACCTCCTGAGGGTCGACGCCGAAGACCTCCGCAACGGTTTGGGACCACACCGTGCGGTGGCCTTGTCCCGCCGCAATAGATCCGGTGGCCGCCTCGAGCCGACCCTCCCCGGTCAGCCTCACCAGGCCGAACTCGCCCGAGTCCGCAGCCCCCCCGGCGCGCTCGATGAAGGCACCGATCCCGACCCCGATCGGGTTGCCGCCCGTCGCGAGCCTCTGCCTCTGCCGACTCCGCACCTCGTCGAGGTCGACCGTCGCCAAGGCCAGATCGAGGGCCGCCGGGTAGTCCCCGCTGTCGTAGGTCGCACCGGTGCCGGTCGTGTAGGGGAGATCGCCGGGCTGGATCAGGTTGATCGCCCTCACCCGGGCGGGATCGAGACCTGCTTCCCGGGCGAAGCCGTCAACGGCTCGCTCGATGGCATACGCAGCCTCGGGCCGCCCAGCACCTCGATACGATCCCAACGGCGCCTTGTTGGTCACCACCGTCGTGATACCGACCAGCACCTCGTCGATGTCGTACAGGCCCTGCGCCACGAACCGGGAGAGCTCGGGCATGAAGGCACCACCCCGGGGATAGGCCCCGACGTCGGCGAGGATCTCGATCCGGGCCCGCCGGATCCTCCCACCCTCCTCTCCCTCCAGAGTCACCCGATGGATCATCGATCGACCGTGGGTGCCGTTGATGAAATGCTCCCCCCTCGTCTCCTGCCAGACCACCGGCCGCCCGGTGCGCAGCGCCAGGGCCGTGACCACCGCGTACTCGGGGAAAAATCCCCCTTTGAAGCCGAACCCCCCGCCCACATCGGGGACCACGACCCTCACCATCGACTGATCGAGACCCAACTGTTCAGCGAGGCGGTCTCTGAGACCATGTGGCCCCTGGTGGCCACATGCCACCACCACACCGCCCGAGCCGGAGGGCTCGGCCCGTATCGCCAATCCCTCGAGCGGCGCGGGGGCGAGACGTTGGTTGACTACCCGCACCGTGGCCCGGACCGGGTAAACCACGTCGCTCGCCGGCGGCGGGTGTACCCGGGCGACCAGGTTCCCGCCTTCGAACAACGGAGGTCCGGTCTCGGCCGACTCGGGATCGACGACCGCGGGCGAGGGGTCGATCTCCACCCAGATCTCCGCGGCGGCGTCAGCCGCCTCGGCGGGGCCCTGCGCGGCGACCACCACGATGGGCTCCCCCACGTACCTCACCCTGTCCTTGGCGAGCAGTGGCCGGTCGAACCGCTCTCCACCGACGCCGGGCAAGGGGTCCAGCCCAAGGTCGTCGTGGGTGGCGATGAGGCCGACACCGGGGAGGTCATCTTCCTCGCCGAGGTCTACGGAGACGATCTCGCCATGAGCCACGGGACTGCGGAGGAAGTGGGCATGGAGATCGTCCTCGGTCACCTGATCCCCGACGAAGCTGCCCCTACCCGTGAGCAGCGGAAGATCCTCGAGCCGGCGCATGGAAGTGCCGAGCAGCCGAGACCGATCGGGGCTCCATGTCACAGACCAATCCACTCTGCGGCCCGACTCTAAGCCCGTCGGGGCGGTCTGCCAGGCCGGGTTGGGTAGGTTCGGCAGGTGTCGCTCGCTGGGAAGACCGTGGTCGTGACCGGTGCCGCCTCCGGCATCGGCAGGGAAGCTGCCTCGCGACTGACCACCGAGGGAGCCAGGGTGATCGGCGTCGATCTCAACCCGACCGGGCTCGTCGCCGAGCACCGAGTCGACCTTTCCGACCCGGGGCAGATCGACCGGCTGATCGAGGACCTGCCCACGGGGGTCGATGGTCTTTGCAACGTCGCTGGGGTGCCTCCCTCGTCCCCACCGTGGCTGGTCCTGGCAGTCAACGCCAAGGGCTTGCAGCACCTCACCGAGGGGCTGGTCCCCAAGATGGCCGATGGCGCCTCGATCGTGAACGTGGCCTCGTCGGCCGGCATGG
>CAZAHX010000220.1:0-3928 GCA_964485005.1 uncultured Acidimicrobiaceae bacterium
CGACGCAGACCGGCGTGCCGAGCGGGCGTTGGAGGTGCTGGATTGAAGAGTCTCCACTTCACCAAGATGCAGGGGCTGGGCAACGACTTCGTGGTGGTCGAGGGTCCGATGAGCTTCGCTCCCGAGCAGGTCGCCGAGCTTTGCGACCGTCGCTTCGGAGTCGGCGCCGACGGCGTCCTGGCGGTCAGCCGTGACGGTGGGGTGGTTCGCATGGAGTATTGGAACGCCGACGGGAGCGCCGCGGAGATGTGCGGGAACGGGCTTCGCTGTGTGGCTCGATATGCGTACGACCGAGAGTGGGTTCCCGACCGCGACTTCACCATCCTCACGCCAGACGGAGAGCGGCGAGTGAGGGTTCTCGCCGACTCGGTCGACGCCGAGTTGGGGCCGGCCCGCCTCGGTGAGGAGCGGGTCATCGAGGGTCACACCTACCGCCTGGTCGACATGGGGAATCCGCACGCGGTCCGACTGGTGGACGACCCCCACGCTGTCGACGTCGCAGCGGTGGGTGCCTCCATTCAGCCTCACTTCTCGCAGGGATCAAACGTCGAGTTCGTGGCGATGCGAGACGAGGGGCTGTCCATGAGGGTGTGGGAGCGGGGAGTGGGGGAGACCATGGCGTGTGGCACCGGGATGGCGGCGGCAGCACTGGTCGCGGGTGAGCGTTCCTCGGCTGCAGGGCCGATCGAGGTGGCTGTGCCCGGCGGGGTGGGCTCCGTGGACATCCGCGACGGGATCGCCTGGCTGAAAGGCCCGGCCGAGGTCTCGTTCAGCGGTACCTTCGAAGGACGCTGATGACCTTGCCGACCAGCTCGACTCCGTCTTCGAACTCCATGGGCTCGTAGACCGGGTTCTCGGAGACCAGGATCACCTTGCCGTCACGACGGCGCAGTCTCTTCACCGTGGCCTCCTCGTCGTCGATGAGGGCGGCGACGATGTCTCCATCATCGGCGTCGGGCTGGGAGCGGACCGCCACCAGGTCACCCTCGAGGATGCCGGCGTCGATCATGGAGTCTCCCTTGATCTCGAGGAGGAACACCGGCCCCTCGCCGACGAGGTCGACCGGCAGCGGGAGAATCTCCTCGACGTTCTCCGCAGCCAGGATCGGGGTGCCGGCGGCTATTTGTCCGAGGACCGGGACATCTCGCACCCGACCACGCCCCTCCTCGACCGGAGCCCCGTCGACGACCACTATCGCCCTCGGCTTGGCAGGGTCCTTTCTGATCGCCCCCGCCTCGACCAGCGAGTTGAGCTGGGCGTGGACGCTGGACGGTGAGCTGAGCCCAACCGCCTCGCCAATCTCCCGTACCGACGGGGGATAGCCTCGCCCGGCCACGGTCTCCCTGATGAATTCCAGTACCTGCTCTTGCCGTTCGGTGAGCACCTGACTCCTCCTCGAACTGATGTTCTGATCAGCATACCCCGGACTCGATCTCCGGCCAAACATTTGTTCGGCTTGACAGCGAACGCCTGTTCGGTAGAGTGTCGAACGCACGTTCGAGATATTCGAGCGGCGCAGCAACCAAGCGGGCCCGATCAGGAGGGAGACATGCAGACAGCACCCACTCAGCTTTCCGTCCGGCTGTCAGTGCTACTCACAACCGTCTGCGTCGTCTTCCTCCTGATCGGAGGGGCTGCAGAGGCCGAAGGGCCTCCGCCCCCGACGACCGATTACGTGGTCCGCGTCGGTGACACCATGTGGGCCATCGCCTCCGAGCACACCGGCTCCGATCGTGATGTTCGTGACACCATCGCGGAGATCGTCGAGCTGAGTGGTGCCGAGGGCACCTCGATCCAGCCGGGCCAGGTTCTCCGCATTCCGGGGGGTTGAACCACCGTGGCCGGGTACGCTGGGCCGATGCTTTGCCCGGCCTGCTCGGCCAGTGACACGAGGGTCGTCGACAGCCGGCCCGCCGAAGGGGGCCACTCGATCAGACGTCGCCGCGAATGCGAAGTCTGTGACCATCGGTTCACGACCTACGAGCGACTGGAGCCGCAGCTCATCGTGCGCAAGCGCGACGGGCGACTGGAGCCGTTCTCCAGTCCGAAGCTCGCAGCCGGTCTGTCGGCGGCTCTGGCCGAGCGCCCGGTCTCGGGCTCCGATGTGGAGCGGGTCGTAGCGCTCATCGAGGACGAGCTCCAATCGTCAGGCCCGCAGGTGACCTCGGAGGAGATCGGCCGTCAGGTGCTGGATCGTCTCAAAGAGTTGGACGAGGTGGCCTATCTGCGGTTCGCGTCGGTGTACAAGGACTTCCAGGACGCCGCCGATTTCTCGAAGGAGATGGCGCAGCTCGACTCAGCCGACCAGTAGGTCGAGAGCGAAGAGCGAGCTGTCGATGTGCCGCTGCACCCTGGTCTGCACGTCTCCGAGGGCGGTGAAGAGGGCGGTCTCGGTGGCGGCGAGGCGTCTCTCCAGACCCGCCACCACATCGGCGGCTGCGGCCTGGTCGTCGGATCTCAATGCGTCCACGTAGTCGGTCATCATCGCGTCCAACTGCGCCGAGACCGAGTTGAGCTCGTCGGTCACCCTTCCCATGACATCCGAGGGCAAGGCCGTTCGAATCTCGTCGAATCGAGCCTGCCAGGCGCCGAACTGCCGAACGGCCTCGTCGATCTCGATCAGGTCGGGATCGGTCTCGAGGGAGGGGGCGGCCAGCACCGGGAGGACTGCAGCCCGATAGGCATAGGCCTCGCGGAGCAGCTTGGTGGCATCGAGGGCGTCACCTGAGGCCGCGGTCGCTCGGGACCGGTGGGTCGCTTCCGACTGGGGCAGGACTGCCGAGGCGGTGAACAACTGCCTGGCGAGATCGTCGACCTGAGACAGAGTCTCGTTGACCGACCCGATGGTGACCTCGGGGGCGACCAGGCTCTTGTTGAGCCCGTTCATCCCGGCTACCGCCGGCTCGAGCTCGGCCGCGCTGGCCTGGACCCCGGCCACGGCGAGGGCGCGGTCGGCCACCGGCCTCTGGGTGGCCCAGGCGCCCAGGGCTGCGATCCCCGCCCCAATGAGGATCAAAGCGAGTAGCGCGCTCCAACGGAAGTTTCCCTTGAGTAACTCAGAGCCCAGGTCCGACGGCGCACGGTCGGCGATACGAGCCTTTTCACCGGGGTGGAGGTGGCGCCCGGCCGTGACTTCGCCTCCGGGCGTGGTGGTGGAGGCCCAAGTGGTGGCGGTTCCCGGGTTGTCCAGGAAGCCGAGCAGCTCCATCGAGAACAGGCGAGGTCGTTGGGGCACGCGGGCTGAGGATCTTGTCGCAGTCATCGGTTGATCTCGCTTACAGTCGTCGGATTACTCCGCCCGAAGCCCACGACATCGTGCAGATTAGCTTCAAACGACTGGATTTGGAACTACCAAATCCCGAGCCGGCCCATAGCGGCGATGCTGCCGTCGATCTCCGCGCCCGGGTCGACGTCAATCTCCAGCCCGGGGAGAGGGCCGCCATACCGACTGGAATCGCGGTGGCGGTACCACCGGGGTATGCGGGTCTGGTGCTTCCCCGAAGCGGTCATGCCCGCCGTCTCGGGGTCGGGGTCGTCAACGGTCCCGGTCTCATCGACTCCGGTTATCGCGGTGAAGTGACCGTTCTCCTCATCAACCATGGCGACGAGCCGGCCCGTTTTACCAGGGGGGACCGGATAGCCCAGCTTGCCATCATCCCCGTGCCCGAGGTGAAATGGGTGGAGGTCGACGATCTCGACGAGACGGAGCGCGGCGAAGGGGGTTTCGGCTCCACAGGGTGACCTTGGGTAGCCGATCCTGGCCGGTTACAATTGCCCCTCTCGCGGAAGTAGCTCAGTTGGCTAGAGCGCAACCTTGCCAAGGTTGAGGTCGCGGGTTCGAATCCCGTCTTCCGCTCCGACGGTCGAAGTCGGCCGCCATCCGGCGACGTGGCCGAGTGGTTAGGCGCGGGTCTGCAAAACCCGTTAC
>CAZAHX010000221.1:0-3910 GCA_964485005.1 uncultured Acidimicrobiaceae bacterium
GGCGGGTTGCTCCGATGCGCAAAGTCCGCACCGAGAAGGGCTCGACCCATGGATCGAGGCCGAGCACGGCATCGCAGCGCTCGTCGGTGAGACATACCATCATCGCCGCCCCTCCGCCGGCCGAGTGGCCGAAGATTCCGACCCTGGTGAGGTCGACCACACCCGAGATGGCAGCGAGCGCCCCCTCCTCGCCCTGGTCGAGAGTCTCCAGGATGGTGATTATGTCACCCGCGAAGACCTCCAACAGCTGCTCTGCCGCCAGGAAGTAGGCCGGATCTCCCACCTGCTCGCGTGGGGGCAGGGCTGCCGGGTCGAGGTGCGCCACCTCCCCGTCGGGGCCCAGCGTGGCCACGGCCCCGTAGGTGTGGTCAGGTGCGATCACCACGTAACCGTTGGAGACCAGCGCCTCGATCTGGTTGATCGCCAGGGATGCGAACCCGGACCATGCGTGGCTGTAGACGACCACGGGGAAGGTGCCCGGTGCCACCGGCAGCGACCGCACCGAGTGGGACGTCGTGTGCCGGGTGTGGTCGAAGAACCATCCCGGCAAGCGCATGCTCCTGGCGAGCTCGGGAACCACCACCTCCCAGTCGCCGACCCACGTCTCCGGCTCGATCTCGGGGGAAGGCTGGGCCGGGTACCAGACATGGGCCCGGAATCGCCGGGGCCCCCCGGGATCGGGGCCGTAGACCTCCTCCCTGCC
Source organism: uncultured Acidimicrobiaceae bacterium (assembly GCA_964485005.1). Classification (GTDB taxonomy): domain Bacteria; phylum Actinomycetota; class Acidimicrobiia; order Spongiisociales; family ZC4RG35; genus JAHWLC01. The sequence goes on from CAZAHX010000221.1 coordinate 704, forward strand.
CACATCCACCAGATGAACTGTCATCGTCCCTATGGCCTCGGGCCCGGCCGGGACAGGCAACTCGGGCACCGGGAGTATGAAGGGCAACGCCGCCGCCAGAGCCAGGCCGGCCAGACCGAACACCCCTCGAGCGATTCGGGAGGTCCAGGCCAGCTTGCGGTCGATGAAGATGAAGTCGCCGACGGCGAGACCCAGAGCCGTGGCATAGAGGGGGATCATCTGCCAGCGATAACCCTCGACCTGTAGGTGGACGACGACGACTGCGACCAAGGTCGCCGCCACGATCCCCCGTCGTGGCCGAACCCCGAACACCACCGGCCAGAGCACGGCGAACACCGTGGCGAATACCAGGATGAGCTCGAATCGTCTCAAGGGTCGAGGAGGTTATTGGCTGCAGGCGACGGCAGGGATCACCCCGAGATTTGCAGCAGCCCGTCCAGGGCTTGCCTGATCTCGGCCTCGGCTCTCGTCCCCGGCCATGCCTCGACCACTGTCCCGTCGGCAGCAATGAGAACTGTCACCGGCTGGTAGGGGACGCCGTACTTGGAGAAGACGTCCTCGTCCTCGTCGAGACCCCACATGATCCTCCCCGAGACGAACAGCTCCTCGGCCCTCTCCCGGGTGGCCTCGAAGCTCGACTTCCAGGCCGGGGCCACGAAATCGACTCTGTCCGCGTACTCTGCCGACAAGGCATCGACGACGGGCAACTCCCGCCGACAGGTCGGTCACCACTCGGCCCAAAACACCAGGTAAACGGGTCGCGCCCCTTCCGAGAGAGTGTACGTCCCGCCATCCCCCAGCTCGAGGGTGAAGTCGGGGGCGACGGGCCTGCCCGAGTCGGTGGTATCGGGCGACTGCGTCGTGGTCGCCGGCCCGGCCGAAGCGGTGTCATCTACCGGTGTGGTGTCAACCGTCGTGGGAGCCGATGTCTCGGCGACGGTCGGCGCCGCGTCCCCCGTGGTGCCGGAGCAGGCACCCAGCAAGAGAGACAGACCGGTGACCAAGACGATTCGACGCACCCTGGCACGCTATCCCGAGCACGGTTTAACCCGGGTAAATGGGTTGGAGGGTCTGGGAGCCGATTGTTTGTACAATCGAGCTTCCGTGTCAGACAGCACCCTTTACTTTGCCTACACCGCTCTCCTCGATCCCAACCGAATCGGCGAGATCGTGCCGGGGGCCAGATTCCGATTCACCGCCCATTATCCGGAGACCAGACTGGGGTTCGTAGCCTCCGACTCCCGGGCGGTCCCCACCCTGACCAGAGACCCCGAGCACACTGTGTGGGGAGGGGTATTCGAAGTGCCGGCCGACGAGGTCGACGCCCTGGTGGCGGCGGAGAAGGCGGAGGGCCGGCGTCCCGGGTTCGCCCACAAGGCAGTCGACCGCGAGGGCAACAAGCACGACTGCCTGACCTTCGTCGCCGTCGGCCAACCCGACTCCGATCAGCGGCCCAGTGCCGAGTACCTGGACTCCATGATCAGGGGAGCCCGCCATTGGAACCTTCCCGCGGGCTGGGTCATGGGCCTCCAAGACCTGGCCGAGGACCCTCTCTTCTCCTGACGCGAACGTCGGGCAGGGGGTGGTCAGAACCGCTCGGGTTCCACGGCCTCCACCGCCACCACCGGGAACAGCCTGTACAACCCCCAGGCGATGAGGGCGCCGATCAACGGGGCGTAGATGTACACCGCCAGCTGGGTGACGTCGGCTCCCACTACCGCCGGCCCGAACGATCGCGCCGGATTGACCGAGGATCCGGTGAAGGGAATGCCCGCCAGATGGACGCCCACCAAGGTCAGGGCGATCGCCCCCGGGGCGTGCAATGCGCCCCGAAGACCGGCCGACAAGATGACCCATACGAACACCGCCGTGAGCAGGACCTCCACCACTATCGCGGTGCCCAGATCGTCGTAAGTGGTGGCAGTGCCCGACACTGCCTGCCGGCTCCCGGCCGCAACCCAGACTACGAGCGACGCCACACCTCCCCCGGCGAACTGGGCCACCCAGTACCCGATGGCGTCTGCGAGTGACATCCGGCCGTCGGCCCAGAAGGCAAGGGTCACCGCCGGGTTGAAGTGGGCCCCCGACACATGGCCTACCACCCAGATCCCGGCGAGGAGAGCCAGCCCGAAGGCGAATGCGATGGCGATGATCTCGGCCGGGCCACCGGGCCCTCCAACCGCCAGTATCCCGAGGGAGCCCAGACCCACCAGGATGAAGGTCCCCATCAGCTCGGCTAGATACTTGTTGATGACCACTGCGGTCTCCTTCCCTCGCGGCCAGGTCCTCTGTCGTCATCAGGCTATGCCATGAAGATCCGGGAACGCGGTCACTTCCGCCCATGACCCGGTGCCGACGGGGCGCTGCCATCATCGCCACGTGCTGGCCGCTCTCAACCTCGGTGCCGTCATCCTCGGTGTGGCCTCCGGAGGCCTCTCCGCCTCGTTGCTCGGTCTCCTGGTGAGCGTGACGCTCGCGCTGGCCGGTGTGGATGAAGGCCCCGCCATCGGCCTGGTCGTCGGGATCGTCTCCGGCCTCGCCGTCGGGGGGTGGGTGGCCGGGACGAGGGCCCGCCACTCCTCCCGGTTCCATGGCGCCGTCACCGGCCTCCTCCTCGCGTTCCTGATAGTGGTGGTGGCCCGGCTCGGGGGAAGTCCGGCACCGACCCCGACCGTCGTCTGGCTGGCCGTCCTCGCCGTCCTCATCAGCGGTCTCGCCGGGTGGCTGGCGGGTCGCAAGAAATCGTCATCCGGCTAAAATGAGGTCTGCGAGCTCGTCGGACGGCCGCGGTCGCGAGACCGAGGAAAGTCCGGACTCCAAAGGGCAGGGTGCTGGATAACTTCCAGGCGGGGCGACCCGACGGAAAGTGCAGCAGAGAGCAGACCGCCGATGGCCCGTACCGGGCACAGGCAAGGGTGAAACGGTGGGGTAAGAGCCCACCAGCGTCACGGGCGACCGCGACGGCTCGGCAAACCCCACCCGGAGCAAGGCCAAGCAGGGATCACGGTGGCCCGCCGACACGATCCCGGGTAGGCCGCAAGAGCGTTTCGGTGACGGAGCGCCCAGATGGATGGCCGTCCTCGACAGAATCCGGCTTACAGACGAGCTCGCCTCCTCTCCTCACCAGCCCTTAATCTCACCAGCCGATGTGTGGCCGCTTCTCCATCACCGGTGACCTCGACTTCTACGCCGAGTACTTCGCGGTCG
>CAZAHX010000222.1:0-3888 GCA_964485005.1 uncultured Acidimicrobiaceae bacterium
TGGCATCTCAGCTATGTGGCGATGGGAGCGGCGATCGCTCCCCAGGTCGACTGGACCTATTTGGGGGGGACGGTGCTCGCCTTCTTGTTCGGGATGGGGATCGGTGCCCATGCTTTGGACGAGCTCCACGACCGTCCACTCGGAACCACATTGAGCCGAGGGGCCCTGCTCACCCTGGCAGTGGGCGGGATGTCGGCAGGGGCGGCCCTGGCGGTGGCAGGTGCGTTGCTGATCTCGCCATGGGTGGCGGTGTGGGGGACAGCAGGGGTACTGCTCGCCATCGGATATCCCCTGGAGGTCCCGGGGTGGCTGCACACCAAACTGGGATTCGGACTGTCCTGGGGCGGATTCCCGGTGCTGGTGGGTTATTGGGCGCAGACCCAGAAACTGTCGGCGCCTGCGGTGGCTCTGGCCGCGGTCGCCACTCTCATCAGTATGACCCAGCGCTTCCTCAGCACACCGGCGCGTTTCGTACGGCGCCGCACCGACGAGGCGGGCGCCTCGTTCGACCTCGGCACACACCGCGAGCACTGGAGCCAGGACCGGTTGCTCGACACCTGGGAGCGACCACTCAAACTGCTGGGGTGGGCAATGACGCTGTTGGCGGTGGCCCTGCTTGCGCTTCACCTCTGACACGAATCCCACCCCGGCGTCGCCGTCACCCGATCGGCTCGGCATGCTCCTAAATAGCATGGCGTCGTGCGTCTAACAGGATTGACAAGCCATGTCTATATAAATAGGCATTAGGCTATGGGCCGGAAATCGAGGAAGCCTGGCGAGGTGATCCGAGCCATCGAGCGGCTGGGAGGTGAACGAGTCAGGCAGAAGGGCTCTCATGTGCGGATGCGAGTTGGCAAGTGTTTCACCACTGTTCCCGTTCACGCCCAGGATCTGCCGCCGGGTCTGCTGAGGGGCATCGAACGGGACCTCGAGCCGTGTCTTGGCAAAGGGTGGTTGCGCAAATGAGCGAGGCTGTGAACAGCTACAGAGTCTCATTGACCAAAGAGGACGGCATCTGGCTGATCGAGGCGATGGATCTGCAGGGCGTGCGTTCCTTTGGTCGGACGGTCACCGATGCGGCAAGCAACATCCGAGAGGCCATAGCTGCCGCCGAGGATCTCGAGGAGTGGTCCGAGCTGGAACTGCTCTACACAGTCGACGATCCGGCTGCGACCGCCGCCTTGGAGGAGTTTCGCCACGCCGACAAGGCGGAGGCGCAAGCGTCAGCCGAGCGGGAGAGAGCCCTTGGAGCAGTTGTCGGATCTCTGCGCTCACAGGGCATGTCTTACCGAGACATCGGCACTGTGATAGGACTCTCTCACCAACGTGTGGCCCAGCTTGACGCCCAGGCTCGCGTTTGACGCCAAGGTCGAGTGCCCCCTGTTCGGCAGATCAGGCTCGGACCCGATGGCGCTCCCACACCACCTAGTTCGTTCGGGCGAGCGTTTGAAACGAGTCGACAAAAGCCCAGGTCAGCGAGGATCGCCTAATTCTAGAACTAGGTGTGGGTGGCTATGACTTCGTACGAGCTTGCTTGGCCGGCTCAAAGTGCCATGGAGCGCTCGGACGTTATTTGTCAGCGACGACCAGGTAGTAGGGAGAGGTGAACCTGATGGGTCCGTCTGGTGATAGGGGAGGGGCAAGCTCGTCACGAGCGTCGTCGATGAGAGAGCTCAGAGTCTTGTCATCGATCAGCTCCGAGAGAGGGGGCCAGCCCCGTACCTCTGTCTCCACGAATGCCTCGATCGACGAGTACTCGCTGGTCTCCTGCTCGGTGGTCAACCGCGCCGTGCCGATTCCTCCGCGAGCGAAGAGTGCCGCGATCTCAGGGGCGCCCGATGTCCAGACCTCCTCCACGACGGCGCGGCCTCTCTTACCCGCGTGACGCTCGACCAGCTCCGCAAACTTGAGATTTACCGGGCTGTCTTCGAGGGCTCCTGAGACCGACACCACGAGGCGACCTCCTGGCCTGAGGACGCGCCACATCTCACCAACGGCCTGCTCCTGATCGGGGAAGAACATCAATGCGAATTGTGAGACCACCCGGTCGAACCGCTCGGCTCGGAAAGGGAGCCTCCCGGCGTCGCCCTGGATCCATCCCAGGCGGGGTGCGAGCCGGTGGGCCACCGTGAGCATCTCCCAACTGATGTCGAGGCCCATCACCTGTCCATCCGACCCGGTCCGTCGCTGAGCCGTCCTGGCCACCACCCCGGTTCCGCATCCCACATCGAGCACACTCACTCCGGGTCGCACGTTGGCTTCGTCGACCAGCCTTTCTGCCGTCCGTTGCATGACGGTGGCGGCCAGTCCGCTCTCATACCGCTCGGCGGCCGACAGCCGGGCTCGGGGCGTGTCACGTGCTCCCACATCTCCTCCTCCAACATCACAACGCCGTCGTCTAGCCCCGGGTGACCGCCCGCTGCCCGGTCAATGTGAGAGGCGCTCCTCGATCAGCGATTCGAGCTCGGTGAACACCTCTGGCATGGTCTCGTCAAGGGCCGTCAGTTCCGGTCCGTACATGACGAGGGCCTTGACCGGTGTGGTGGCGGTGACGGTCGCGGTTCTCTTGTGTGTCCTCAAGACGCCGATCTCACCTACGACGTCCCCGGGCCCGAGTTCAGCGATCTTGGTCCCACCCTCTAAGACCTCGGCTGTCCCATCGACGATGACGAAGACCTCGTAGGCCAAGGCACCCTCTGACACGATCTTGGTGCCGGCGGCCAACTCCACCTGGTCGACGTGTCGGGCCACGATCTTGCGCGCCCCCCGCGACAAATTGGCAAACAAAGGAACGTCTTTCAGTGACGCAGGATCCACTTAGGCTCCTTGTTGACCGGTCCCGCAGCGTACATAGGGCCGATGCCCGTAACCGACGCGCGGTCGGCGGGCTACTGCCCGGGTGTGGGCTGCTTTGTCTAGATGAACACCATGACGGCGAGCAGGATCACGGCGATGGCCAGCATCGTGACCGGCGCACCTATGCCAAGCAGGGCCAAAACCGCCAAAATCCCGGCAATACCCGCCAATACCTTGTCGATAGAGAGATTCATACAGCCTCCTTCTGGGTGACCGCTTCATTCTGGCCTGCGGCGGACCCGGAATGGCGGCTGAACCGAGTATTTCCTGACCAGGGTCAACGACTTTCGACCAGACTCCAGATCTCGGGATGGTCGAAGCCAAAGCGCCAAGCCGCCCATCCGGCGAGCCCATACTCGGCCACCAGATCGAGCCGATGCTCCAGCCCCGCCGTGGTCTCCACCCAGAAGAAGCGCCCGTCGTCGAGTTCGACTCGGTCCAGACCGTGGGAGGGGTCGAAGGACGCTCTTCCCTCCTCGACGAGCAGCTCCAGAGCACCGATACCGAGCGCCCGGGGGCGTTCCAGATCCTCCGGATCCCAAACACGACCGTAGAAGGGCACGCCGAGGACCAGCTGGGCGGGGTCGGTGTGACGGAGCGCATGGACCAGCACCTCCTCGACCCATAGAGGCGACGCCACCGGGCCTGCAGGCCGGTACCGGTTGTGCTGGTCGTAGGCCATGAGCACCGTGCAGTCGGTGGCCGTGCTCAGCTCGGTCCGTGGGGGAGCGGTGGACCAGAAGGACAGGTCGTCGGGGGCGACGTCCCAGGTGTCGCTACGGGGGACGAGGTCGTGGGAGACGACACCACCCCAGTCGTGCACGAGTGCGGCCAGCTCCTCGACAAAGATGAGGAAGCCGTCCGAGTCCTCGGTCCGGTAGCCCTCGATGTCGATGTTGACACCGTCGGCGCCAATCCTCTGAGCCGCCTCGGAGACCCCCACCGCCAATGCCGATCGTCTTTGAGAATCGGAGAACACGAGGTGGAGTGTGTCGGCGTCGAACCCGGCGATCGCCGGCCATATCGCCACGT
>CAZAHX010000223.1:0-3881 GCA_964485005.1 uncultured Acidimicrobiaceae bacterium
CAGCGGACAGGGCCAGGCCCCCCGACCAGGCAAGCCGGTGCCGCGGAACCAGAGTTCCGGCGAGCACCGACAACAACAGCACCAGACCGAAGGCCGTGGTGAAGTCGAAGGCGGTCACCTGCGCGCCCACAACCTCTTCGATGACGATGAGGACGCCGGTGTACCACATGGTCGCCAGGACCAGAGGCACCGCATTGGGTTTGGGGAGACGGGCGACGTGGACGGCCCAGAGAGTGAGCGCCACATTGCCGGCCCATTGGGCGGGCAGAAGCGGATGACCGACGCGGAGGATCTCGACCAACGCAACCACCGGGATGGTCATCGCCAGGAGCATCGCCACATAGCGGTGAAACTGCTCCTGGGCCTCGATAGGGGCGCGAGAGGTCACAGGAGTTAATCGGCCCGGGGATGGGGGCAACTAAAGGGAAGGCAATCGGGGCTCGAGCCCCACCAGCTGCCGGATCATGCGAGCCGTGGCGCCCCAGAGCGTGTCGCCATCGAGATCGTAATACCAGACCTGATAACCGTTCCAGGGGATCGACCACCAGAGATCGGAGTCGGCGAGGTCCCCCAGCCTCGGGGTGTGGATTCGGGCCACCTCCCGCTCCGAGGGGACCAGGACGATTGGTGGGGCCAGCTTCCCAACCACAGGGACGACGAGCAAGGTGAACTCCACGGTGTCGATAGGGGGGAGATAGCCGAGGACCTCCACCTGCGTGGGGTCGATGCCCACCTCTTCCTCTGCCTCGCGCAGCGCGGTCTCCACCGGATTGCGGTCCTCGGGATGGGGTCGGCCACCCGGGAAGGAGATGTGGCCGGCATGGGTGGGCATGGTGTCAGGCCTCTTGGTGAGGACGAGCCGCAACTCGCCGTCTTCGTCTTCGAAGATAGCAGCCAAAACTGCGGCCAGGGGCCGGTCACCGGGCTCCGGATGACTGTCGACGAGCACGAGTCGGTCCCACATCCGGCCCCAGCCTATGACCCTATCCTGGCCGGGTGCCCAGACCCCGCCTCGAGTCGGATCGGCTCATCATGCAGAAATTCACGCGACGCGACGCCTCCACCCTCGACGATGCCATCCGGGTCTCGCTGGCCGACTTGCACCAGTGGCTTCCATGGGCGCGGATGGACTACACGACCGTTGACACCACCTCGTTCATAAGGGAGTCGATCCAAGCCTGGAAAGAGGATCGTGCCTGGGACTACTCGATCCGAATGAAGTCGGACCCGGGGGTCCACGTCGGCAACATCTCGATGTGGACGGTCTCCAAGCTCGGGAAGATCGCCGAACTCGGCTATTGGGTGCGTACCGACTGCACTAGCCAGGGAGTGTGCACCGAGTCGGTGAACCGGCTCCTCGAGGAGGCCTTCACCGGGATGAGCTATCACAAGGTGGTCCTGAGGATCGCGGTGGGCAACACTGCCTCCGACCGGGTGGCGGAGAAGCTCGGCTTCACCAAGGAGGGGACGCTGCGCGAGGAGTTGCTGATCAGGGGGAACTGGATGGACCACACCCTGTGGTCGTTGCTCGATCGGGAGTACCGCTCGCTGAAGCGCAGCGAAGCACGACGCTGAGACGGCGTGTTCGCGGCTAATGAGCATTGCACGTGCAACGGGTTGCGTTTTCCGCAACCCGTTGCGATAGCAACTGCTAGCCGCCGGAGGCAATGACCCGGGAGGCGTCTCCCACGAAGGTGGCCAGGGTCGGGTAGAAGCCGATGGCGATGGTGAGAGCCACCGTCACACCCAGAGCCAGACGCAATGAGCCGGCAGGTGCGACCTCGGGGTCGCCGGGGAACGCACCAACCTGATCGTCGAGCCAGACGCTGGCAACCACTTTGGCGTAGTAGTACAGGGCGATGACCGCGTTGACCGCGGCGATCACTGCAAGGGCCACGGTGGCGGCACTACCGGCGATCATCACCGAGCGGAACATGACGAACTTGGCGAACCATCCCGCGAGAGGTGGGATGCCGGCCAGGGAGAAGAAGAACACGGCAACCAGGAACCCGAGCCGGGGGTCGACTTTGGCCAGGCCGGCCCACGCACCCAGCTCCCCCGACCTGGTGACCCGGGCCCCGGCGATGACCACTCCGAAGGCCCCCAAATTCATCACGGCGTAGATCACCAGGTAGATGACGGTGGCGGCAAAAGCCTCTTCGAGGGCGACACCCGCGACGGCGGCAGCGGCGAAGGGCACCAGCATGAAGCCCGCCTGGGCGATGGAGGAGTAGGCGAGCAGACGGACGATGTTGGTCTGGCGCAGGGCGGCCAGGTTCCCCAGGGTCATGGAGAGAGCGGCCAGCGCCCACAGCGCCGGAGCCCAGACATCGGCGGCATCCGGCAACGCCGAGTAGAGCACCAGCAAGAGCGCTACGAATCCGGCCGCCTTGGAGTTGACCGACAGATATGCGGTGATCGGGGTCGGCGCCCCCTCGTAGGTGTCAGGCGCCCAGAAATGGAACGGGGCCGCGGCCACCTTGAAGCCGAAGCCCACGATGACGAAGAGGACGGCCATGGTCAGGGCGGGGGTGTCCATGCCGGCGGTGGCCGCCGCCAGGCCTTCGAATGTCACCTCTCCGGTGAGCCCGTAGAGCAGCGACATCCCATAGAGGAGGATGGCGGTAGAGAGGACACCGAGGATGAAGTACTTCATCGAGGCCTCGTTCGACTTGATGTCCCCCTTCCGCCAACCGGCAAGGAGGTAGAGCGGGCCTGTCACCAACTCGATCCCGATGAACAGGATGATCAGGTCGCGCGCCGAGGCCACCACCAGTGAACCGAGCACCGAGGCGAGGAGAAGGAAGTAGTACTCGCCCTGGTAGTAACGCTCCGACTCGATGTAGTGATGCGACAGGAGGAAGACGATGTATGCCGCCACCAGGAAGAGGCCCTTGAGAACGAGGGCGAAATCGTCGCTGACATAGGAGCCCTCGAACATGGAGCGTGTCCCCCCCTCGATGGCCAACAGACCCAGGGGCACCAGAGCCAGGGCCGTGCCCGCCACCGCGGCAGTCGCCGCCCAGTACTTCCGCGACAGGGGCAGCACCATGTCCAGGGCGAACACCACCAGGATGGTGACCACCACGATCAGCTCGGGGGCCAGCGCCAAGTAGTCGATCTGGTAGGGCACTATGTGTTCTCCAGGGCTTCCCCGGTCGCGCGTCTCGGCGGACCAGGGGCGCCGACTCGCAAGGATGCAGGACGAAGGCGCACCCGCTGCGGTGCGTCGAGGACGAGGACGACGCGATCGGCGTCATCTGGCCGTCGAGAGGTCAGCGGGGGGGCACTGGGGGACACTTAGCCTTAGCCTCCGCTGCCCAGCGAAGCCGTGGTCTCGGCGGAGAACAACATGTCCACCAACCCCGTCACCGTGTCGGTCGTGGAGTCGAAGACGACCTTGGGGTAGAGCCCGATGACCACGATGAGGACGATGATCGGCACCCACGCCGCCAGCTCGAACCGGTCGGCGTCGTGGAACTCGTGTGCCTCCCACTCCGGTGGCGGATCGCCCAGATTCACCCGCTGCAGCATCCACAGCATGTAGCCCGCGGTGAGCACCGTCCCCACCGCGCCCAGGACCATTGCGGTGCGGAACACTTCCAGGGGGAGCCCTTCGAGTGGGTTGTAGGCGCCCACCAGCGACATGAACTCGCCCCAGAAGCCGGCCAGACCGGGCAACCCCAACGACGCCATGGCGGTGAAGGCGAGGATCCCCCCGATCACCGGCATGAGCCGGATGTTCCCGCCGAGACGGGACATCTCGCGGGTGTGGTAGCGGTGGCTCATCGAGCCCGCCAGGAAGAAGAGGAGGCCGGTGATGAGGCCGTGGGCCACCATCCCGATGATGGCGGCGTTGATGCCGATGTCGGTCATGGTGG
>CAZAHX010000224.1:0-3866 GCA_964485005.1 uncultured Acidimicrobiaceae bacterium
GGTGACCTCGACGTGGGCGACCGGCTGATAGACCTCGTGCTGGTCCGGCATCCAAATCGCCGCAACCGGGCGACCCTCGATGTCACCGCGGGTCATCATGAGCCGAGGCCAGCGCTGTTGGATGGTCTCGATGCGGTCCGTGAGCAGTTCGGGCTTGGGAATGTCGAGATCGTCGATGAGCCCGGGGTGGCGTGCGTTGACCGCTTCGACGACCAGATTGGTCAGGTCTTCCTTGTTGGTCATGCTTCCTCCATCCAGGTGCTTACCCGACCCAGGAGTGGCGAAAACGAGGCGCTGGACACGAAGCCGCTGTGGCAGGATGTGATGATGGAACCCCGCATCAGCCTGGTCACCCTGGGGGTGTCCGACCTCACCCGGGCCCGCGCCTTCTACGAGGCGATGGGATGGTCGACAACCGCAGACTCGCAAGACGACGTGGTCTTTTTCCAGGCCGGCGGGATGGTCCTCGGGCTGTGGGACCGAGGACGGCTCGCCGAGGACAGCGGAGTCGATGACTCCTCGGGGTGGGGAGGGGTCACTCTGGCCTACAACGTGCGGTCACCCCAAGAGGTGAGAGATGTGGTTGCCGACGCCCGAGGTGCCGGTGCCGAGATCACGAAGGAGCCGCAGGAGACATTCTGGGGTGGATACTCAGCCGTTTTCCTCGATCCGGACGGCCACCCCTGGGAGGTCGCCCACAACCCGGGATGGCAGCTCGAGGATGATGGCTCGGTGACCCTGCCCACGACATGACCGAGGTTTTGCGATTGCGAGACGGTCAGCTCGGGTCGAGCCTGAGCCGCACGATGGGCCTGATCGGATTGCGACGCTCGATCTCCTCGAATCCGCGTCGGGCGAACATGCCCAAGGTGCCGGTGTAGTAGTCGACAACCGACGCCCGCTCCCCGTCGACCGGGTATGCCTCGACCACGGACGCCCCCTGCGATACAGCAAAGGCGATGGCAGCGTCGAGAAGCCCCTGGCCAACCCCGCGCCGACGAAAGTCCGAGCGCACCACGAAGCAGTTGACCGTCCAGGCCTCGACGTCGTCGGCGGGCTTCAGGAGCCGGGAGCGGTAGATGGTCGGGAACTCCTGGCGCGGACCGACCTGGACCCAGCCCACCGGGTCGTCTCCGATGTACCCCACCAGCCCGGGCGGGCGGTCCTCGCCTACCCGTTCGGCGAATCGAGACCGGTTGTCACGAGCGTCACGGTATCCGCCATTGGGGCGGCGCCAGTGCATGCAGAAGCACTTCCGGGTCACTGCCTTCTCACCCATGATCTGGTCGAGGTCGGGGAAGCGAGCCCAGGTCAGCGGTCGGCAGACGAGGGTGGCGTCGTCGATGTCGAGCGTGTGCGACCAGTCCATCTGGGACCTTTCTACACGCCGGCGTCGGCGAGCGAGTCGACCGGAGTCAAGTCGACCGCAGCGATCCGCTTCCGCGAACGCCCCTCAGCGGCGATCAAGGCGACGGACACGAGGATGAGAGGAAGGGCGAACACCACGGGGCCGGTGACAACCTCATTCCCCAGAGTGAGGCCAAGGGCCATCGCCACCACGGGATTGACGTACGCATACGAGGTGGCCAGAGCATGGCGAACATTGGCAAGGAGATAGACATACGCGGTATAGGCGACGATCGACCCGAACACCACGAGGTAGGCGAGGGAGAGAGCCGCCTTCGGCCCGGGGGCGGCGGAGATCCGCTCCCCCATGGCCAAGCCAATTCCGAGCATGGCGATCCCGGCGGTGCCGAACTGGACGGCTACGGACATCAAGCCCGACGGCATCTCCCGGTTCGACCCCCAGATCGAGCCGATCGACCAGGAGAGAGGAGCGGCCACCGCGAGGACGAGTCCTAATGCCGAGGTTTGAAAATCACCCTCCTGGACGAGGATCACCACACCGGCGAGCCCGATCCCCAGACCGATCCACTCCCGACGCACCGGCCACTTCCCGAAGAAGCCTCCGGCCACAGCGGTCCACACCGGGATGACCGCGGCAGCCGTGGCGGCGAGACCCGACCCGATACCGGCCTGAAGGGCGAGGGTCATACCACCAACCCCACCGACGAGAAGCAGCATCCCCATGCGAGTGGCGTTCCAGACCTGTGTTCGCGTGGGGCGCACTGCCCCGCCCAGCCTCGAGAGCGGGTAGATGAGGGCGCCGGCGATGGTGAAGCGGAGCCCGTTGAGGAGGAACGGAGGAAAGCCCTCGAGGCCGAAACGGAGCGCCAGGTAGGTCGATCCCCAGATGAAGTAGATGGAGATCAGGGCGAGCACGATGAGGAGCTTGGTGCTCCTGCCGGCTTCGAAACTGTCCACTCATCCACCTCTTCTGGTAATAAGCAATCAACCTATTGGTTGTTACCAGAATAGCGCTCGATGCGTAAGGGGTCAACTCGCTTTACCTCCTTACAACCGGACAGCAGAGGAGGAACAGTCTCCGGTCAGGAATGGAGTCTGTCCGGGCCGGCTGCCGCTTCCTCCCGGTCGGCGCGCTCCACCCGGCCCATCGCCCACCACCCGGCAAGCAGCGGGATCACCGCGGTGAGGACGCCGATGCGGGGCGACGTCAGATCGGCGACCGCGCCATCGAGCAAGCCGGCGATGGGGCGCGACCCCAGGAATGCCATGCTCCACAGGGCCATGACCCGGCCGCGCATGTCCTCGTCGAGTCGGCGCTGCATGTTGCTGTTGGTGGTGGTGACACCGAGCAGAAAGCCGACACCTGCGATGAAAAGCGCGGTCAGCACCACCGCTTCGTTGGGCGCCGCGGCATATCCCCCCAACCCCACGGCTAGGAGGAGGATGCCGGTCTTGGTCGTGGCCACCAGGCCGAGGCGAGTCCGGACCCTGCGCACGCCGAGCGAGCTGATGGCCGAGCCGGTCCCGAAGACGGCCACCTGGAGACCGACGAAGGCCTCGCTCCTTCCGAACATGTCGGCGTAGGCCGGTGCCAGGGTGTTCACCGGATCTCCCGCCCACCCCACCACCAATGTGGCAAGGATGAGCCAGCGCATCGCCGGTAGCGCCCGGGTGTAGCGGAAGCCGGCGCGCACCGAGCGGTCACCCGGGCTCCTCACCACGTCGCGGGGCCGTATCACCGCCAGCACCACGATCAGGGGGAGGAACGTGAAGGCATTGGCGCCGAAGGCGAAAGCGGCCCCCAGGGTGGCGACGACCACTCCGGCAAGAGCCGGCCCGACAGCACGGGCCACGGTGAAGCTCGCCGAGTTGAGGGCGATCGCCTCGTCGAGGTCGGGGGGCTCGACCAGTGCGGGTATGAGGGCGTTCATGGCGGCGATTCCGATGGCGAAGCCCAACCCGATGATGGCCGCCGCGGCCATGACCGGCCAGACTCCTGGCAGTCCGTCGACTCCCTCAAGACTCACCCAGATGGCCAATCCGACCGCACCTGTTGCCGATATCGCCTGAGCCAGCATGAGGAGCTTGCGGCGATCGCGCCGATCGGCGAGCGAGCCCGACCAGGGGGCGAGCGCCAGAGTGGCGAGGAATTGGAGGACGCTGACCATCCCCACCAGGGTGTTGGAGCCCGTGACGGCGAATACCACGATGCCGGCCGCCACGTTCTGGAACCAGTTGCCGACGTTGGAGACGAAATTGGTCGCTAGATACGGGCCGAAACGGCGGTCGGTGAGCAACTGGCTCGTGGTCCTGGAGGCGGCCATAGGGCCGGTCAAGGTAACCGAGCGTGAGTAAATGACGTCGCTGAGCGACGTCATTTACTCACGCTTAGGGTGGTCGCGTGCCCGATCTGGTCATCATCACCGGCGCCTCCAGCGGTCTGGGGTTGGCCATCGCTCAGGCTGTCCCCTTCCCGGCCCGCGTCGTCGATATCAGCC
>CAZAHX010000225.1:0-3865 GCA_964485005.1 uncultured Acidimicrobiaceae bacterium
TGGCCAGGGACTCGACCATCCACCGTCCCGCCGGGAAGCTCACGGTCTGGTGGGAACCACCGCCGCGCCCGATCCGGTCTCGGCGTCGCTGGCCGGTGTGAGCCCGGCAAACGTTATGTGACAGAGCACTAGCCGACTCTCTCTACCGTCCCCGGCTGGTACACCCTCAGGTCGTCGTCGATGACGATCTTGCCCACCCCGGGCATCGGGTAATGCCCGGCGACGAAGGTATCGCCCGACGAGCGCAGCTGCTCGAACACCCGATCGCGAGTGGCTCCGGCCGCAACCGGGTCGTGGTCGACGGGCAGGCTCCAGTGGGGGTGATCCACCTGAAAGGGGTGGTTACTGACGTCTCCGCCGATGAGAGTGCGCGTCCCGTCGGAGTGGATACTCACGCTGAGATGCCCGGGCGTGTGCCCGAATGTCTCCACCGCGGTCACTCCTGGGAGCACCTCGGTGTCGGAGTCGATGAGTTCCACCAGATCCTGCCCGAGTAGCGGCTGCATGATCGTCCGGGCCGCTTGGGCCATGTCTCCCTCCGCCTGCGACCAGTGGGACGCCTCCTTGTCGTGGAAGATGTGGCGGGCCCCCGGGAACACCACCTCGCCCCTCCTCTGACTACCCCCGATGTGATCGAAGTGCATGTGGGTGTACACCACCGTCTCTATCGAGGCCCGCTCGATGCCGAGAGCGTCGACCGCCTCCGGCATCAGACCGGAGACCATGTTGTCAGGCATGCCGTAACGCCCCTCACCGATGCCGGCGTCGACCATGATCGACCGGTCACCGTCGGTGATCACATAGCACCCGAAGTTCATACGCACCTTGCCCTCGTCGTCCCTGGGATGAAATCGCCAGTCGCGATCGGTGGCCTCCGGGTGGTAGCCCTCCGGACTACGCCAGTAGTGGCCATCTTCGATCACGAAGAGCGAGTACGAGCCGCATTCGAGTCGCCAGATCATGACGCGATACTGCCAGGCCGATCAGCCCGGGTCCCACTCCGTCCCAAAGTAGGCCCGTGGATGGTGGACACCCACCACCACGCCTTGGGCGTCTCTCAGATCATCCCAACCGCGGATCGGCACCGCCACTACGACCACCGTCGCCGTCTTCATCTCGACCCTCCGGCTCGAAATCTCTCCCACCAGTGACGACCAGACGGGCTCGTGCCCCACCAGCATGAGACGATCGGCATCCGCCACTCCAGCGGCGAGCCCCAGCACGGATCCGGGGCTCGCTCCGTAGAACGCGGGCTCCTCGATGATCGGACATCCCCAACTCCCCGCCTCCGCCGCCAGTCGGGCGGTTTCGCGGGCCCTGGTAGCGGTGGAGGTGAGAACCAGATCGGGCACCAAGTCGAGCCCCTCGAGGAGCCTCCCCATCAGTCGGGCACTTCTCATCCCCCGCTCGTTGAGGGGACGCTCATGGTCGGATTCGTAGTCGCCCGTCCAGTCCGATTTGGCGTGACGCATCAGCAGCAGCGTCTTTCCACCGACGATCGGATGCACCGGCGGCAAACTACTCGCCCCTCCCACAGCCAATGGCACGGGCATGGTTAGCGTGATGGCGTGGACGAATCGGCCAGATCGTGCGACGCCATGGTGCTACTCGGGGTCACGGGTGACCTTGCGAAGCGGAAGCTGTTCCCCGCTCTCCTCGAGATCGCCGAAGAAGGGCGTCTCCCCGCAACGGTCATCGGAGTAGCTCGCAGGGAATGGGATGACCGGGACTTCGTCGACTTCGTGCGCGCCTCGATCGAGGAAGCCGGGGGCGAGGTCGACGACGCCTTCGAGGAGCTCGCCCGCGTATTGCGTTATGTGGAAGGCGACTATCGGGACGAGAAGACCTTCGGCAAGCTCGCCGAGGTTCTCGGCTCGTCCGCCCGGCCCCTCTTCTACCTGGCAGTCCCTCCCAGCCTCTTCGAGACAGTCGTCGACAACCTGAGAGCCGCCGGTGTCACCGAGGGTTCGGTAGTGGTCGTTGAGAAGCCCTTCGGCCGCGACCTGGCTTCGTCCCGCCGGCTCAATGAGTTCCTGCTCGGGGTCTGGGACGAGAAGTCGATCTTCAGGATCGACCATTTCCTGGGCAAGGAAGAGGTGCTCGACCTTCTCGTGTTCCGTCTCGCCAACACATTCCTGGAGCCGGCGTGGAACCGGCATCACATCGACAACGTGCAAATCACCCTGGCCGAGGACTTCGGGATCGACGGCAGAGGCGCCCTCTATGACGAGCTGGGGACGATCAGGGACGTGGTCCAGAACCATATGTTCCAACTGGTCTCACTGGTCGCCATGGAGCCTCCGGTATCGGCGGAGGCCGAGGCGTTGCGTGACGAGAAGGCCAAAGTCCTCAAGGCGATGTCCCCGGTCCAGCCTGACCAAATGGTGCGAGGGCAGTTCGAGGGATACCGGGCGGTATCCGGCGTCGCACCCGATTCCGACACCGAGACCTTCGTCGCCCTGCGGGTGGACATCGAGTCATGGCGATGGGCCGGTGTCCCCTTCTATCTCCGTTCCGGCAAGCGAATGCCGGTGACCGCCACCGAAGTACTGGTGGAGTTCAAGGCTCCACCACGGCTCTTCTTCGCCCACTCCAACGCACCACCACCGCACCCAAACCATCTCATCTTCCGCACCAAACCGGGCGAGCGAGTGTCTATCTCGGCGCAGGTCAAGCGTCCCGGCGATCTACTCGTCTCCCGTGCGGTGGAACTGGACTACGCCTACGACGAGCATCGTGAGGGGTCCCGGGACAGCGCCTACGCCCGGCTATTGGTCGACGCCATGGAGGGGGATCATCGTCTGTTCGCCCGGGCGGACGGTGTCGAGGAAGCGTGGCGCGTGCTCGAGCCGGTGCTCTCCAACCCACCGCCATTGGCCGGCTACGAGCCAGGGACCTGGGGCCCGGCTCAGGCGGAGAGTCTGGTCCCCGGTCACGGGTGGCACCAACCCTCCGCCGACTAGCTCGATTGCGATAGCAACAGGTAGCGCCGAGAGCAACCGGTTGCGATCGCAAACATCAGCCCACCAGTCGGGCCGCGGTCAGGTAGATCCTCGGGTCGGGATAGTCCTCGCAGTAGTTGTAGGCATAGGCCACCCGGATCACCCCTTCGGGGTCGACCAGGAACTCCCCCGACTGCATCCACGGGTCGTCGACCAGGGGACGGCCCTCGGCGCGACGCTCGGACTGGAAAGCGACTCCTGTGTCCTCCCTGAGGTCGCAGAACTCATCCGGTGCGTCGTAGAGGACTTGCTCCAACGACCAGTGTCCGAGCCCGAATGCCAGGTGGGTGGCGTAATCCCGGTCGGCCAGCATGCGGACCGGGACCTGGTAGCGCTGGTGGTAGGCCGCAACTCGCTCCGGTTCCCCCGGGGCGACGATCACCACGTCGAGACCCGCCTCCCGGTAGGAAGGGATCTCCTCCTGCAGCCTCTTTGCCCGCTCCATGCCACAGCCGCAACCGAGGTGACGCCAGAGCAGGACCAGGGCCGGGGCGTCGGACCAGGTCGAGGCGAGTGCGACGGGGTTCCCGGCGGTGTCGAGGAGATCCAGTTCGGGGGCAGCGTCACCACGTCGCAAGGGACGGCCCTCGATCTTGGGGCCGGCCACCCAGTTGTCCATCCACCGCCTCTCAGCCGACAACAGCAGGGCTTGCATGTCACGATCGGTCATCGCTACCTCCGAGAGTTGACATTAGGGCAGATATCGGAGGTCGCCCACTACGGTCGGAAGGATGCCCAACCGTCTCGCTGAGGCCACCTCGCCCTACCTCCTCCAGCACAAGGACAATCCCGTGGATTGGCACGAGTGGGGAGAGGAGGCGTTCGCGGAGGCCCGTCGTCGTGACGTGCCCATCCTCCTCAGC
>CAZAHX010000226.1:0-3861 GCA_964485005.1 uncultured Acidimicrobiaceae bacterium
CAGACCGAGGGCAAGTCGTTGCAACGCTCCCAGCGAGTCGGCATGGGATGACGGCGGGGGAGCGAGCAGAGACGGTCCTGGTCGTCGATTTCGGCGCCCAATACGCCCAACTGATTGCCCGCCGGGTCCGCGAGGCCCACGTCCACTCGGAGATCGTCCCCCGGGACATAACTCCCGACGAGGTGCGCGCCCTCCGGCCCATCGGGATGATCCTCTCCGGTGGCCCGGCGTCGGTGTACGCCGAGGACGCCTATCGCATGGACCCCGGTCTGCTCGAGATGGGAGTCCCGGTGCTCGGCATCTGCTACGGCCATCAGTTGATCGCCGATCTCACCGGGGGGCGGGTGGTCAACACTGGCGAAGCCGAGTACGGGAACACTTCCCTGCAGAGGACCGGCGACTCGGTGCTGCTCGATGGTCTTCCCTCCGAGCTGCAGGTCTGGATGTCGCACCGCGACCAGGTCACCCGGCCGCCTCCTGGTTTTCGCGCCGTCGCCACCACCCCGGGGGCCGCGGTGGCTGCGATGGAGGGGCCCGATCGCGCCCTCTACGGAGTCCAGTTCCACCCCGAGGTGGCCCATACCCCCCGCGGGTTCGAGATCCTGAAGGGCTTCCTCTATGAGGTGTGCCGTGCCGCTCCCACTTGGACCTCGCATTCCATCATCGAGCGTGAGGTGGAGGCGATACGGGAGACGGTGGGCTCGGGACGGGTGATCTGCGGCCTCTCCGGCGGGGTCGACTCGGCGGTGGCCGCCGCC
Source organism: uncultured Acidimicrobiaceae bacterium (assembly GCA_964485005.1). GTDB lineage: Bacteria > Actinomycetota > Acidimicrobiia > Spongiisociales > ZC4RG35 > JAHWLC01. The sequence continues at coordinate 759 of CAZAHX010000226.1, forward strand.
TTGGTCCACGAGGCGGTGGGAGATCAGCTCACCTGCATCTTCGTTGACCATGGCCTGCTCAGGGAGGGCGAGGCGGAGCAGGTCGAAAACACGTTCCGCTCCCACTTCGAGGTCGACCTGGTTCATGTCAAGGCGGCCGACCGTTTCCTCGAGCTGCTCTCCGGCGTCACCGACCCCGAAGAGAAGCGAATGGTGATCGGGGAGACTTTCATCCGCGTCTTCGAGGAGGCCGCATCTTCGGTGGGTGACGCCGCCTTCCTGGTCCAAGGGACTCTCTACCCGGACGTCATCGAGTCGGGCTCAGGGACCGCCGCCGTGATCAAGACCCACCACAACGTGGGCGGGCTGCCCGCCGACATGAAGCTGGAGCTGGTGGAGCCGCTGCGTGACCTGTTCAAGGACGAGGTGCGGGCAGTGGGGGAGGAGCTAGGCCTTCCCGAGGAGATCGTCTGGCGCCAACCCTTCCCGGGCCCGGGTTTGGCGGTGCGGATCATCGGGGAGGTGACCCGGGAGCGACTCGAGATTCTCAAGGCAGCCGACCGAATAATCGACGAGGAGATCAGGAGGGCCGGTTTGTACCGTGAGGTATGGCAGGCGTTCGGGGTCCTCCCCGCGGTGAAGACGGTCGGGGTGCAAGGCGACGGGAGGACCTACGCCTATCCCCTGGTGGTCAGGGCGGTGACCTCGGAGGATGCCATGACAGCCGACTGGGCGAGGCTGCCCCATGAGGTCCTGGAGCGCATCTCGTCGAGAGTGATCAACCAGGTACCCGGGATCAACCGCGTCGCCTATGACATCTCTTCGAAACCACCGGCCACCATCGAGTGGGAGTGACCTCACCGGATCGGTAGCTCCATTTAGAGACTCCCCGATGCTGCCGATAAGACAGCTACCCCAGGGGAAGCAATTTGGATCCACACAACCCTGAGCTCACCGCCATCTTCAGAGAGGAGCTCGAGGAGCGCTCGCGCCGCCTCGTCGAGGCCGCGCGCGCCCTTTCGGAAGGGTCGGTCAACGCCTCTTCGATCGCCGACCTGGTCCGCGACGCCCACACCATCAAGGGCTCGGCCGGCATGCTCGAGTATCCGGCCATCGCCGGAGCGGCTGCACGGCTCGAGAAGCTGTGGCGCCGCGTCTCTGAGGGAAACATCCCCGAGCCGGAGGTGATCGTGGCCATGGAGGCCACCGCGGGACGGCTCCTCTCCAGCATGGAGAACGAGGATCCCGAGCTGGGCGATCTGGTGGATAGGCTCGACAGGGGCCTCGCCTCCGAAGGCAGACCCGATGTGGTCCCACTGAAGGAGCCCGAGACCGGGAGTCTCGGCGGGTTGCTCACCTCGGTGTCGGACACGCTGTTGGGCGGAGCCACCAGGGTCGACACCGGCGATCTCTACCGCCTCATCAACAGGATCGTGGAGGTCGCCCTGGACGCCGAGGCTCTCGCCGACCTGTCCCTGGTGTCCGTGGAGGGCCTCGACCCCGAGCTGTTCCGCCGGTCGTGGCGGGCCCAACTCGAGCGTCTCAGCGGATCGATCAACGACATCCAGGACCAGGCGGTGGCCCTGGCCAATGTGTCCTTCTTCGACGCAGTGGCGACTCTTCCCCAGTTCGTGCGTTATCTGGGGAGGCGGCTCGACAAGGACGTCAGGCTGGAGTTGATTGGGGACGACGTCCAGCTCGATCGGCAGATAATCGACCTGGTGCGCGACCCGCTGCGCCACCTACTGGTCAATGCGGTCGATCACGGCATCGAGTCCCCGGAGGAGAGGTTGGAGGCGGACAAGCCGGGCACGGGGAGGCTCACCGTGGGGGCCAATGTGATCGCCGATCGGGTGGAGATCAGTGTCGTCGACGACGGCCGGGGCATCGACTGGGACCGGGTCGCCCGGACGGCGCGTGAGCACGGCCTCGACCCGGCGCCGAGGGACCTCGTCCCCGTACTGCTCCATCCCGGGTTCAGCACGGTGGACGCCGTAAACGACTTCTCGGGAACGGGGGAGGGGCTCTCCATGGCTGCCGAGGCCGTCAATCGGGTCAACGGGACGGTTCGCATCGAGTCGGAGCCCGGGGCGGGTACCACTGTGACGCTCACCCTCCCACTCTCCATGGTTTTGCAGAACGTGGTGGTCGTCGCGGTCGGGGACCGTTTCTTCGGGCTCCCCGAGGCCGCGGTGGAGGCGGCCATGCCGTTGTCCAAGGCCGAGCTCACCAGCACCGAACATGGGCGCGAGCTGCGCTTCAGGAGCAACGCCATGCCCTGCGTCTCCCTCTCGCTCGCCCTGGGTGTCACGCCCCCTCCCGATGAGTCCGAGCTGTTGGTGGTGAGCACCCGCTCGGGGATGGTGGCGGTGACCGTGAGCGAGTTGATCGATCGGAGACGGGTCGCCGTGAAGAACCTGGGGCCGATTCTCGAGGGATCGGGGCACATCACCGGCGCCGCCCTGCTCGGGGGGAGTCAGGTGCTCGTGGTGCTCGATCCCGACTTCCTGGGGATGGTTGCCCATCAGCGTCCTCGTCTCGTGGAGGACCGCCCCCGGGTGCTGGTCGTGGACGACTCGGCGGGTGTACGCCAGCTGCTCTCCGCCACTCTCAACGGTGCCGGCTTCGACGTCGAGGTGGCCAGCGGCGCCCGGGAGGCGATCCTCGCCATGGCGGCGGACGATTTCGACGCCCTGGTGGTCGACTACTCGATGCCACGTTCCAACGGCGTCGAGCTGGTGAGGGCGATGAGGGCAGCCGATGTCGCCGACCCCATCATCATGGTCTCAGGAGTGGCGACGCCCGAGGAGAAGGAGGCGGCATGGGAAGCCGGCGTCGACGCCTATCTCGACAAGTACGACCTGCGACACGGGGTGCTCACCAAGACGCTCAGACAGCTGATGGGCATGGAGAACGCCGACAGCGCCTGACCGGCTCGCTCTGTTCAGGATGGTGCGCCCCGCACCGATAATCGAGGAGAGATGGCGGACCCGAGCATCCCGGAGATCCTGCTCTACGTCTCGCCGGTAGTGGGCGTGATCGCGCTGATCTGGGCGTGGCGCATCACAGCGCACGGTCGGGAGAGAGAGCGTGAGGTGCTTCGCCTGTCCGAGGAGGCCCACAC
>CAZAHX010000227.1:0-3814 GCA_964485005.1 uncultured Acidimicrobiaceae bacterium
GAGATCGCGCCGGGGATTCCCCAGGAAATCCTTCCAGTGCTGGTCGTAGTCGCCGCTCTCCGGCGTGCGCGCTGCTCGCTCGACGCCTATGTCAGCGATCGTACAGAAACCTCGGCATCCTCTTGCGAGATGGTTGATATCCAACAGACCGGGCGCCGGGACGGGGCGAACAACATCTTCGAGGGACGTTATAGGAGCGTTGTAGGCTCATTGCCTTGGAGAGGTTCGCACCATGACGACATGTCCGGGCTGTGGTTCGACCAACGCGGACCTGCAGAAGTTCTGCGGCGAGTGCGGTCAGGCGTTGACCGCGGTGTGTCCCAACGGACACGCCAACCAGCCCTCACAGAGGTTTTGCGGCGAGTGCGGGGCCGCTCTGCAAGGCACAACCTCCCCGGCGACCACAACAGCCGCCACCCCCGTGTCGGATTCCGGGGAGCGTCGGCTCGTTTCCGTCCTGTTCGCGGATCTGGTGGGGTTCACCGCCCTCAGCGAGCCGCGAGACCCCGAAGAGGTGCGAGCCATGCTCACCCGTTACTTCGATCGAGCCCGTGAGGTGATCGCTCGGTTCGGGGGCGAGGTCGACAAGTTCATCGGTGATGCCCTCACCGCGTTCTGGGGGGTCCGCCAGGCTCACGAGGACGACTCGGAGAGGGCGGTGCGGGCCGCGCTCGAGTTGGTGGATCTGGTGGAGGTCCTGGGTGTGGAGCTGGACCTCCCTGAATTAGCGGTACGCGCCGGGGTGCTCTCCGGTGAGACTTCCGTCGGCCGGGGCGGCAACGAGAAGGGCCTGGTCGTTGGTGATATCGTCAACACCGCGTCGAGACTCCAGGCGGCGGCCGACCCAGGCACCGTCCTGGTGGGCGACGCCACCAAACGGCTGACCGAGGCGGCGATTCGCTATGAGCCTGCAGGCGAGCAAGTCCTCAAGGGAAAGTCCGATCCCGTCACCGCCTGGCGCGCCGTTGGTATCGCCGCCGAGCGAGGGGGCCGCGGCAGATGGGAAGTGCTCGAGCCCCCATTCGTAGGCCGTGACGGAGAGCTCCGGGTCATCAAAGAGCAGCTCCACGCCACGAGCCGCGAAGGCACGGCACGTCTGATTTCGATTGTCGGAGAAGCGGGGATCGGCAAAAGCCGACTCGCCTGGGAGCTTCTGAAATACCTCGACGGGCTCACCGAGGTCTTCCGCTGGCATCCGGGCCGCTCCCCCGCCTATGGCGAGGGAGTCACCTTCTGGGCCGTGACCGAGATGGTTCGCTCCCGGGCAGGCATCGCCGAGACAGAAGAGACGGCCAAAGCCCGCACCAAGCTGCGGACCGCAGTCGCCGAATACATCTCGGACCCCGAGGAGAGGCAGTGGATCGAGCCCAAGCTCGCCGGTCTGCTCGGGTTAGCCGACATGCCCTCCGGTGATCGCAACGAACTCTTCGCCGCCCTCCGCACCTTCTTCCAGCGGATCGCAGAGAGAGACACCACGGTACTTCTGTTCGAGGATCTGCAGTGGGCGGATGAAGGCCAGCTCGCCTTCATCGAGGAGCTGGTCGAGATGTCATCTCGTCATCCCATCTTTGTGATCACCCTGGCCCGGCCGGAGCTTCTCGAGCGTCACCCCACGTGGGGAACCTCTCGGCATCACTTCTCGGCGATGCACCTCGGGCCACTCGGTGACGAAGAGATGAGGGAACTCGTCAGCGGGCTGGCGCCGGGAATTACCACGCAACTGGTCGATCTCGTGGTGAGGCGGGCCGGCGGGGTCCCGTTGTATGCGGTGGAGTACGTACGGACGTTGATCAACGGCGGCGACCTCGTCCTGGAGGGAACCAGCTACCGCCAGGCTACCGAACTGACCGATGTCGCCCTACCCGACTCACTTCACGCAGTGGTTGGGGCCCGGCTGGATCGACTCGACGACGAGAGCCGCGCTCTCATTCAGGACGCGGCGATTCTGGGTCAGTCGTTCACCATTGAAGGGCTCACGGTCCTGACGGGTGACCCGGCCGAGGAGCTCGAACCAAAGCTGAGAGATCTTGCTCGGCGGGAACTGCTCCGATACGAGACCGATCCCCGCTCACCGGAGCGAGGACAGTTCCAGTTCATCCAGAGTGTCATACGCGAGGTCGCCTATAGCCGGATCGCCAAATCCGACCGCAGGGACCGTCACCTCAAGGTCGCCGAGTACTTCATCCGTGTCGCCCCGATCGAGGCGGCGGCGGTCATCGCCAGTCACTACATGAATGCTTACGAAGCCGGGCCCGACGAAGACCTGGCCGAGAAGGCCCGCGACGCTCTGATGCGGGCAGCCCGCCGTGCCATCGAGCTTCACTCCGCGTCCCAAGCCCTCGCCCTCGTAGAGCAGGCGCTCCAGGTCCCCGGCTCGGAGGAGCAGCAGGCCACGCTCTGGCAGTTCGCAGTAGCGCCCGCCGGAGCCCTCTTCCGGCACGAGGAGGCGATCGGCTATGCCAGGAAGGCCTACGACTGGCACTTCGAGCACGGTTCACCCGCGGACATAGCCACCTCGGCGAGGGTGCTGGGCATCGCCAACATAGATGCCGACGAGCCCTTGGAGGCAGTAGCAGTAATGGCACCACACTTCGATACCGACCGTGCCTCCGAGCCGGAGATGATGGCCCTGGGCGCAGAGCTGGCTCGGGCCCACATGAGAGCATGGCAGCCTCAAGAGTCGGGGGATGTCTCACTGGCGGTGATGATCGCCGCCGAGGCTGCCGGTGACACGCCGACTCTCATCGAGGCCATGAACACCAGAGGCACGGTCCTGCCGGGTATGGGCCGGGCCAATGAAGGCATAGCCCTGCTCCGGGAGGCTCTTCGGCTCGGCGAGATGCATGGACTGCCCTATCCCACGCTCCGTGCCCTCAACAACCTGCTCGTCGTCGAAGGGATCAACGGGATTGCATCCGGCATAGATGCCGCAGCACGCGGGTATGAGTTAGCCCAACGTGTGATGCATGGGGGTCTTCTGGTGAGAATGGCCCAGAGCCATGGCGCGGATCTGTTCGAGCGCGGCCTCATTGACCAGGCGTTAGCGGTCATGACCGAAATCGACCCTGGTGAGGAGTCGTTCTGGAGTGACAACATCCAGGCGCATATCGAATTCATCAGCTGGGTCCAGACCGGAGATCCCCTCCACCTGGCACGAGCCCGCGAAGCCAACCGGCCGGGTCGCGACTCACCCGAGCCCCAGTACCGAGCGTCCTCCCTCAGCCGCGAGTCGCAAATCCTGTGGGTGGAGGGGCGGCTAGAGGAGGTTCTTGACTTGGCTCCCAAGGTGGACCCGCCCCTCGCCGGCCACCAGTTCCGTCACGACGCCCTGGCTGCAGCCATCAGGCTCAAAGAACCCAATAGGCTGAGGGATGTCATCGAACTGGTGAAATCCCTGGTAGGGCGGCGCTTTGACCTGCTGCGCTTTGCTGGCACCACCGGTCTCGAGTTGCTGGAGGGTGACCCTGACCAGGCTGCGGTGATGTTTGTGGAGCTGTGCGACCGGTTCGAGGAGGTAGAGAGCCCGCGACTGGCGGCGGTCTGGCGAGCGATTTTTGCCGAGGTCATGCCGGAGCGACCCGAGGCGAGGGTCGCGGCGGAGGAAGCCTTCAAATGGTTCTCTCAAGTCGGCGCCCACGGCTATCTCGATCTCTTCTCCCACGTCTGGGAAAGGCAGCTCGAGGACACCTCGCTGGCCGGTTGAGCGACCGACCGAGGAACCTAGGTACCAGCTCTGACCGATCAACTCAGAGTCGAACCACCGGACAAGTCAAGGTGCGCACCACACCACCGACGGTCTGCACCTGGGAGACGA
>CAZAHX010000228.1:0-3797 GCA_964485005.1 uncultured Acidimicrobiaceae bacterium
CACCGCCGACCTCGACCGTGAGGGGATCGTCTTCGAGGAGATGGAGTGCGATCCCGAGTTGGCCGACACCGCCGCCTTCTGTGAGGCATACGACATCCCCCTGGCCAACTCGGCCAACGCCATCCTGGTCGCCTCTCGCAAACCCGAGGGCCATCACGCGGTCTGCGTGGTGCTGGCCACCGATCGGCTCGACGTCAACGGGACGGTGCGGAGGAAACTGGGGGTGCGCAAGGTGAGCTTCGCACCAGCCGAGCTCACCAAGGAGCTCACCGGTCAGGAGATCGGCGGCGTCACCATTTTCGGACTCCCCGAAGGGATGCCGGTTTGGATCGATCAAGCGGTGATGGAACGGGACTGGGTGGTGGTCGGCGCCGGGTCGCGCACCGCCAAGCTCAAGCTCGATCCTTCCCAGCTCGAGGGTCAGCCCGGATTCGAGGTTGTCGAGGATCTGGCCATGGCCGCAGACCCGGGGTGACCCGGAACCGGGACGTCGCCGCGTGCGTCAAAAGGGAAGTGAAAGCCGTCGTCTCTCTGTTGGCCGCTCTGCTGGCAGTCGCCGCTTGCGGACTGCCCAGCGAGCCGGCCACAGGCTCACCCGAGCCGGATCTCATCGTGGCCCCGGGACCGGACGGCGAGTTACCCCCCGACCTGGAGGTGGGTTGTCCCAGCGGGCCAACCTTTCCCATCTCGGCACTGGATGAGGTGACAGATCTCGAGGAAGCCGGGCGCGAGGAGGTGGCGGCTGCCATCCAGCCCTTCCTCGACAACGAGGAGGGCAAGTTCTGGCCCCAGGACGGCTGGCGCATCCTCCACGAGACCGACACCGAGATCCTCCTGGTTCACCATGACCCGGCGGGAAGCCTCTCCTTCATGACCGTGAGTCGAACCGACGACGGATGGGAGTGGTCCGGTGCCCAGGGTGGTGGGCCCTGCCCGCTCCGCATCGCCACGCCCGAGCGGCTCAACACCGTCGACTGGAGACTCGACCCCGCGGCGCCACCCGTCGACGGGGAGAGCACGGAGATATCCGTGCTGCTGACCGAGCGTGAGTGTGTCAGCGGTCAGGAGATCGGTGACCGGCTGGTGGGGCCCGAGATCGTCCTCACGGAAGAAGCCGTGCTCATCGCTTTCGCCGCGATTCCCCCGGAAGGCGATGCCTTCACCTGTCAGGGCAACCCCGAGACGCTTCACCTGGTGGAGCTTCCCGAGCCCCTCGGGGAGCGGGAGGTGCGCAGCGGGCTCGAGCTCGGCATCAACCTCGAGGACGCTCTCGACTAGAGGAGCCGGTCCCACCAGATCTCCGCCGTAACAGGAAGTAGTAGCCGACCACCCCGATCACGGCGAAGGCGAACCACTGGAAGGCGTAGGCGAGATGGGGCCCTTCATCGGCGAAGTCGGGCGGATCGACCGGGATGGGAGGGTCGGTCCTCTCCCCCATCCCGACCACGTACATGCCGGCGACCGGGTAGGGAAGTTGTGCTCCGATGCGGTGCAGATCCACCCGGCTCATCACGGCTAACCCGCCCTCGGGTTCCTCCCGCCCCAGTATGGGCCGGGTCTGTGTGGTGCTCAGCCATCCCTCCACCGTCACCAGTCCGGCAGGCGGGGGCGCCTGGCTCACCGGGACCTGGTCGAAGCCGAGGGGCACCCATCCCCGGTTGACGAGAATCGCTTCACCATTCTCCAGAAGCAGTGGGGTGATCACATGGAAGCCGGCATTGCCCCGATAGACCTGGGAACGGATGAGAACTTCGTGGTCCGGGTCGAACTCCCCGGTAGCGGTGACCGGTCGGTATCTCAGCTCTTTGGGATTGGCGTCCCCGGCGAGCAACTCCCCCACGTCGACCGCGGGTGTGTCGAGACGGCTCTCCCCCACCGCGTTCTCGGCGCGGCGCTCCTCGAGCCGGTCTAGCTGCCAGAGCCCGAGCCGAACGAACAGGACGGCAAGCGCCAGCACCGCGAAGTGCATGGCGAGCATCCCCGGCGAGAGGAGTCGCCGGTCCACTCAGGCGGCTAACGGCAGCTCATCGTCATCGGCCAGCGCGCTCGCCGCCGACTCCACTGTGGTCTCGTCACGACGAACCGCGACCAGGACGGCGGTGAGGCGAACGGCCACGTCCGGCTCGATCCGACCGTCGGCGAGGAGGGCTCGGGCGAGTTCGTCGGTCCAGTACCAGGGCATGGGGCACCTCCATGAGCGTGACGGTCGGTCGGGCGGGGACAAAGCCCACCATATACCACCGGTCAAGTCCGGAGACACCCCGTGCACGCTGGCTATTCAGCGGTGACGGGCTCGAGGTCGTCGACCCTGAGGGTGACCTGCTCGGCCACCACCTCGACCCGGCTGCGTCGCCCGTCGGGGCTCTCCCAGTAGCGGCGTTGCACCGCCCCGCACACCCATATCCGGTCGCCCTTCTCCCCCGGCTCCTCGACGATTTCCTCATCCGGGTCCCACAGGGTCACCGGAATGACATCGACCCGCTTGCGCGGGTGGTCCACCCTCAACGTGACCAGATAGCGGACGAGCCGAGTTCCCGAGTCGAAGACCCGTATCTCGGGGTCGGTGGCCAGTCGCCCGCAGAGGACGATGAGATTGAGGTCCATGACACTCCCCCTTCATATCTTGGGGAAGTGCGTTGCGCCGATGGTGACATCGCCCTGGGACAGATTCTCAGATGAGGGCCTGGCGCAGCTCCTCGACTCCTTCGAAGTCGGGCTCCTGCTCGTCCAAGGCGGCGAGGAGACGGCGAGCTGCGTCGGAGTCGCCGGCCTCGAGGGCGACCTTGGCGGCGACGAACCAGCGCCGCAACTCCCCGGGTGACGGTGAGGCGATGAGACGGCCGGGTTTGATCACCTCCCAGGCCTCCCGGGCCTTCCCCTCGTCGAGGAGGAAGGAGGCATAGACCACTCGAGCCTCATGGGAGACCGCGGGTGAGACATCGTGCTCGAAGAGGGCGTTCCAGGTCTTGGTGACGTCGTTCTTACGCCCCAGCGCCCGAAGACAGTCCATCTCCACCGGCATGTGGATCAGGTCGCCGGTGATGCGACGGTAGGTGCGCAGCTCGCGGAGGGCCTCCTCCCATTGCCCGGTGCGATATGCGGAGAGGCCCAAGAGCTCACGGATGGTCGCCGACCTGGGGGCCAGCTTCTTGGCCTTGCGCAGGTCGCCGAGAGCTGGTCGGTAACGCTCCTCGACGAAGGACTCCAGTGCCGAGGCGAGGTGGCGAATAGCCGGATCCCGCCGGTCCTTCGGAGTGGAGCGGATGATCTCGTCCCGGACCCACTTCGGGAGCTGGCCCGAGGAGACCGAGGTGATCGTCTTGTGTCGTCGCCGGTCGCCCCCTCGCCGGTCGTCGTTTCGTTGTCGCTTTTTCGGGCCCTTGGCCAACTGGTCTCCTCAATAGAAAAGGGCCGCCAACGGTAGTCGGCGGCCCTTTCGTCATTTGATGCCCGGCGGTGACCTACTCTCCCAGGGGATTGCTCCCCAAGTACCATCGGCGCTGGCGGGTTTCACTTCCGTGTTCGGAATGGGAACGGGTGGTTCCCCACCGCTTTGTCCACCGGACAAAACTCTCGAGTGTCGGGCAACCCGAGCACTCCATAGCGAGCACAAACATCGCTTGTATTCTTTATCCAAGCCCTCGGCCTATTAGTACCGGTCAGCTGAACACATTGCTGTGCTTACACATCCGGCCTATCAACCTGGTCATCTGCCAGGGGCCTTAACCCTTACGGGTGGGAGATCTCATCTCAGGGTGGGCTTCGCACTTAGATGCCTTCAGCGCTTATCCCGTCCG
>CAZAHX010000229.1:0-3786 GCA_964485005.1 uncultured Acidimicrobiaceae bacterium
CGAATCGCTGGGTGCGGCTGCGGATGGTGTCGAGCAGCTTGTAGGGCTCCGTGGTCGCAAGAACGAAGTGGACGTGGTCGGGCGGCTCTTCCAAGGTCTTGAGTAGGGCATTGCCCGCGGCCTTGGAGAGCATGTGGGCCTCGTCGAGGACGAAGACGCGCTTCGAGGTCGGGGCCGACGCAACGGTGGTCACCGAGAGCTGGATATCGCGCACGTCGTCGACCGAGTTGTGGGAGGCAGCATCGAGCTCGAGAACGTCCAGGGACGTTCCCTCGGTGATGGCCACGCAACTGGCGCATTTGTTGCAGGGCTCTCCGTCGGGATGCCGGTTCTCGCAGTTGAGGCTCTTGGCGATGATGCGGGCAGTGGTCGTCTTGCCGGTGCCGCGGGGGCCGGTGAACAGATAGGCGTGCGCCACCCTCCCCTCGGCCACCTCCCTGGCCAAAGTGGTGGTGACATGGGCCTGTCCGATGAGCTCGTCGAAGGTCTGCGGCCGATACTTGCGGTAGAGCGCCTGATATTCCAATACCCCGTCACCGTACATGCCGCAGCTGACTGTTTCACACCCCCCTTGTCACGTTCTGTGAGGAAAAACTGTGGCTATACCGCGGATTCCACTCACAGAACGGTTCAATTCCCAGGTGTTGGCGCCGATACCACAACCGTGACCCAACTGCTGTCTCAAGACCCGGCCGTCGCCCACGCCGGGGTGACCCCCGCGGTATGGGCCACGGGCCTCGTCCGCAAGTTCGGAAGGACCGTCGCCGTAGACGGCGTCGACCTCAGCATCGAGCCGGGGGAGTTCTACGGGCTGTTGGGCCAGAACGGCGCCGGCAAGACCACAACCATCAAGTGCATCGTCGGCCTGCTCCGCCCCACCGCGGGCCGTGTCGGCATCGGGCAATTCGACAGCTGGCAGTCGCCGACCGAGGTGAAGGCACGCATCGGCGTCCTGCCCGAGGAGTTCAACCTCTACGAGCGTCTCACCGGTGCCGAGCTGCTCGACTTCACCGCGGCGATGCACGGGCTGCCCAGAGACGATGCGGTCGACAGACGCGACGAGCTGCTCGAGATGCTCGATCTCACCCGCGACGCCAAGAAGCTGATCGGCGACTACTCGCGCGGGATGAGGAAGAAGGTGGCCCTGGGAGCGGCGATCATCCACCGCCCACCCGTTCTCTTCCTGGACGAGCCCTTCGAGGGCGTCGATGCCGTATCGGCCCGCCTCATCAGGAACCTGCTCAAGGCTGCCGCCGGCGCCGGGACGACCATCATCTTCTCCTCACACGAGATGCATCTCGTCGAGAAGCTCTGTACTCGAATCGGGATCATGATCGACGGCCGGCTGACCATCGACCAGACCCCCCAGGGCCTGTGCGAAGTCACCGGTGAGGAAAACGTCGAAGATGCCTTCATCGCCGCGGTGGGAGGCGACCACAACGGTGGTTCGACTTGGTACGCACGCTTGTAGACCTCAAGGCTCGCCTGACCTGGAACGGCTTTCGTAATGACACCCAGCGCCGGTTCGGGCTTCCCGTAGCGCTGTTCCTCCTCGGCTGGCTGGGTCTGTTCCTGGCGCGCACCCACTTACAGATGTTCCATCGGTTGGAGGCGGCCAACCCCGAAGCCGCCGTGGAGTACATGGGCTGGGCGGCGCTCATCCTCTTCGTCGTCTGGGTCACGCTGCCGGTGATCATCTTCCCGCTCGACGAGAACCTCGACCCCCAACAGCTGGCCTTGCTCCCCGTGACCGGAGGCGAGATGATCTCCGGATTAGCTGCGGCGAGCCTGGTGGCGCCGGCCACGATCGTCCCCATCTCGGCACTCACGGCCAACGCCATGGCACTTCCCGCAGCCTGGTGGATGGTGATCCCCTCGGCCGTTGTGTTCGCCGGACTCCTCTCTGTCGGCTCCCAGCTCTTCTCCGCCGCCATCTCGGCGATCCTCCGCACCCGACGGGGGAGGGATGTCGCCACTTTTCTCATTCTGGGGATAGCGGCCGGGTCGTTCTTCGCATACAGGGCCGTCTCCGAGCGCGTAGACGAGCTGGGGATGGGGTCGGCCGCGCTCACCCATCCCATCATGGAATGGGCCGCGTTGCTGCCCCCGGTCGCGGCGCAACGCGCCATGACCGAGGCGGCGGGAGCCCGGCCCGCTGCGGCACTCGGTTTCCTGGCGGCAGCGATCATCGGCCTCGCTCTGCTGGCATTGCTGTGGCGTCGTGTGCTGGGCTGGTTGCTCACCACACCACAGGAAGGGAGCCGTCCCGCTTCCAGGGCGCGTCGGCTGGGGATGGCAACGGGTCCGTGGGGAATGGTGGCCACACTGGCCCGAAAGGAGCTGCGCTTCTACGTGCGCGATCCGAGACAGCGGCTGGTGTGGACCGGCACGGTCATCTTCGTGGGTCTCGCCATCGCCGGGACGGTCATGGGCACCACCGGCGCATTCGACATCAGGGACGACAGCTGGGCTCCTCTCGCCGCGCCGATACTCGTGCTGTTCGTCGGTCTGCCCATCGCACTCAACTTGTTCGGCTGGGAGCGCAACGCCGCCAGCTACCTCTTCGCTCTTCCCGTCAAGCCGCATCAGATCCTCCTGGGGAAGAACGCGGCGGTGGCCATCGCCCTCACCGTGGAAACCGCCGTCCTGGCCCTGGGGATCTCTCTCTTCACCGGCCATTGGGGCTGGATCTGGCTGACCGGCCCCCTGCTGGTGGCCGCGGTGGGATGCCAGCTCGCCGTGGGGAACATCGTGTCCGTGCTCACCCCGCTCCGCCTCCCCCGTGAGGGCACCGACGTGTTCGCCCAGTCCACCGAACAGGGCTGTCTCGCCATCGTCAGTCAGACCGTCTCGTTCTTCACGATCGGCCTTCTCCTGGTGCCTCCCGCCTCCGTGGTGGCGCTCACCGTCTCATACGGGCAGGTGATCCCACCCTGGTTCACCGCCGTGACCACAGTCGTCTACGGGGTCCTGATCTACGTCTTCTCCCTGTTCGTGGCCTCCCGTCTCCTTCGCCGGCGGCTCCCCGAGGTCCTCGGCTGGGTTCAGGTGGTCTGAGGGCGGTAGCTTCCGGCGCATCCGACCAAAGGAGGCCCGTGGCCACACTCACTCCGCTTCAGGAGGAGCTGTGCTCCCAGAACATATGGGACTTCAGCGACCTGTCGGCGGTGTTCATCAACAACACCCTGAAGAAGTCCCCCCAGGTGTCCAACACCCAGGGGCTCATGGACATCTCCATCGAGATCATGCGGCGTCTGGGGGTGTCCGTCGAGAACATCAGGGCAGTCGACCACGACATCGCTCCCGGGATCTGGCCGGACATGACCGAGCATGGTTGGGCCACCGATGTTTGGCCGGAGATCTATCAGAAGGTAATAGCCGCAGACATCCTGGTATTGGGCACCCCGATCTGGCTCGGGGACAAGTCATCGGTATGTACCAAGGTGGTCGAGCGGCTCTACGCCAACTCCAGCCTCCTCAACGACCAGGGGCAATACGCCTACTACGGCAAGGTCGGGGGCTGCATCGTGACCGGGAACGAAGACGGCATCAAGCACTGCGCCATGAACATCCTCTACTCGCTGCAACACCTGGGATTCACCATTCCCCCCCAGGCCGACGCGGGGTGGATCGGCGAAGCCGGCCCCGGCCCCTCATACCTCGACGAGGGCTCGGGCGGGCCGGAGAACGATTTCACCAATCGCAACACCACCTTCATGACCTGGAACCTCCTCCATCTGGCGAGGACGCTGAAAGACGCCGGGGGCATTCCCGCCCACGGCAACC
>CAZAHX010000230.1:0-3783 GCA_964485005.1 uncultured Acidimicrobiaceae bacterium
TGCGCGGCGCCGAGGTGGTCACCACGGTGGGGACCGAGGAGAAGGCCGCACTCTCCGAGGAGGCTGGAGCCGACCATGTGGTCATCTACACCGAAACCGACTTCAAAGAGGCGGTGGAGAGGGAATTCGGGGCGAATTCGCTCGACGTGGTCTACGACGGGGTGGGGGCCACCACCTTCGAGAAGGGGCTCGACCTGCTCCGGCCGAGGGGGATGATGGTGAGCTTCGGGAATGCGTCGGGCCCGCCCCCCGACATCTCGCCCCTGATCCTCTCCCAAAAGGGCTCGCTGTTCCTCACCCGCCCCACCATGGCCCACTACATGCAGACCAGAGAGGAGCTGACGTCACGGGCAAGCTCCCTGTTCGACTTGGTGCGGGCCGGGTTGCTCACAGTCAGGATCGGGGAGCGGTACCCGCTGGAAAAAGCCGCCGACGCCCACCGTGCACTCGAGGGACGGAAAACGACGGGGAAGGTCTTGCTCGATCCCTGAAACGAAGCTCAGCCGGCGGCGGTGACGATGGCCGCGGCCACCTCCGCCGGCGCCTCGAGATGCGCCTGCCAAGCCTCCACTTCGACGACGGTCATGTCGGGAAGCTCCTCCTCGAGAATACGGTCCACCGACTCCTCCGGCACCGGCCCCTTGGTGCTGTGGACGAATACGACCGGCACGGTTACTTGGTCGAGGCGTGACGGCACCTGGGACGCCTCGGCGGTCGTGAAGAAGCCGTGTACCGAGTCGGTGGTCCTCTCCACCGACTGGCGGAGCCCCCTCATCTCGATTTGCTCCACGCTGGGGCACCAGCCGCCCTCGTCGCAGTGAGGCGCCCAGCGCCCCGCGCTGAGCCGGCCACCCGTCTCAAAAGTGTGGGTGAAGGCCCGGCCGAGCCAGGGGAGCCCCTCGATGATCTCAACCCAATCTTCCTCCTCCCAGAAGTCCACGTCGACCAGGATCAAACCGGAGACCATCTCGCGGTGGGAGACGGCAATCTCGGCGGCGACCTCACCGCCGAGCCCCACCCCCGCCAGGAGCACGGGCCCCGAGAGCCGCCCTGTCATTGCACCCGACACCGCCTCGGCCATTCCGGCCACCGTGTGCCCTGGCCCGGGGCCGGGCATCCGGGTGCTCAGGCCGAATCCGGGAAGATCGACTCTGGTGACCCCGTAGCCATCGGGGATCTCCGCCACCACCTGGTCCCAGAGGATGCTTCCGGCGACGTCGGCGTCGTGGAGCAACACCACCTGCGGGCTCCCGGGCCGGTCCTGGGTGAGGTTGATGGTGAGCTCACCAACCTGGACGGGGTCGGCGAGCTCCAGATCTCGGTAACGGGTCCGCTCCAGGAGATCGATGCGCTGGCCGGTTACCGCCGACCACACCGCCACTCCGACCAGGGCGAGCAGGAGAACGAGGAGGAAGATCCTCCCCGCCGCCCTGGTGGGTGCCTCCCGGCGAGGCTTGCGAAGGGTCATCGCTGCAACATCACGATATGGACGATTCTCGGCCCGTGGACGCCGAGATTGAGCTCCAATTCGATGTCGCCGGTGCGACTGGGTCCGGTGACCACCACGAGGTTTGCCGTCGAGGTCGGCGCTCCGGGAGCTCGGTGGGCCCAATGCGCCAGGGAGCGGTGGATCACCGCGGTCGGCAGCAGGGCGACGTGGATCTCCGGTATCAGGCTGGCCATCCGGGGGCGACCCGGCCCATGCACCAGTACGACGCTCCCGCTGTCGGCAAGCCCGGCGTCGGCTCCAGTGACCCCACAGTCGAGTCTGCGATAGTCGAGCTGCTGTTCGAGACGATGCTCGCCGGCGATCTCGTGGGAGATGCGCCGACAGCCTCCGGTGGAGAGCGAGGCGGTCACTCCTGGGGCCGGGAGGTCGTCCCAGGCGACAAAGGTCTCACATCCGTGGCCGGCGACGATCCCGGCGACCATTGTGGGCACACCCGTTGGATCGACCGGACCGTGGACCACGGCGTTGACGGAGATGGCTCGCTCCCGGAACAACCTCACCAGGTCGTTCGAGCCGGGGCTGGGCATGGTCGAGGAAGGCGCGGGCAACGGGGGAAGCGGGGCCCGCATGGCGGCCCGCCCCACCCGGGAGAGAAAGCCGTCACGATCCACGGGTCGATCTCCACCACTCGGTGAACGACTCCTTGGCAGGGCGGGGAAAGTCGCGAAAGCGGGTCCAGCCCCGCCCCGGCCCGGGAATGCGCCGAATCCAGCCCCGGGATGAGAGGAGCACGGAGAGACGATGGGCCCATCTCTTGGCGCGGGCCCATCGGCTCGGGTCCACCGCGACCCCCGCGTAGCGCGCCATGCCCTTCTCCAGCCACCCGGGGAGCCTCCCCTCCGAGGCGGCGATCTCCCTGAGCTTCAACAACATCGAGGGGATCCTGATCCGCACCGGGCAGACCTCCTCACAGGCGCCGCAAAGGGTGGAGGCGTAGGGAAGGTCCCACCAGGGGTCCATCCCGTGGAGGCCGGGTGTGACCACCGAACCCACCGGTCCCGAGTACACGGTCCCGTAGGCGTGGCCCCCGACGGTGCGGAACACCGGGCAGATGTTGAGGCATGCTCCGCAGCGGATGCACGCCAGTATCTCGGCGGTGGGGCCTGCCAGGATGTCTGAGCGGCCGTTGTCGACGATGACGACATGGAGCTCCTCGGGGCCGTCGGGGTCGCCCTCCCGTCTCGGCCCGGTTATGACATTGGTGTAGACCGAGAGGCGCTGGCCGGTCGCCGACCGTGCGAGGACCTCGAGGATGACCGAGGCATCCTCCCAGCTGCGCACGATGCGCTCCATCCCCATCAGGGCGATGTGGACTCGGGGCGCGGTGGTGATGAGACGGCCGTTCCCCTCGTTGGTGACGATGACCAGCGACCCGGTCTCGGCCACGGCCATGTTGACCCCGGAGACCCCGGCGTCGGCGGTGAGAAAGACCTCGCGCAGACGCTCGCGGGCCACCAGGTTGAGGGCCATGGGGTCGTCGGTGTAAGGAACACCCAGCTTCTCGGCGAACACCTGTCCGACGTCCTCACGGGTGAGGTGGAGGACGGGGGCGATGATGTGGCTGGGGGTGTCCCCGGCGAGCTGGGCGATGTACTCGCCCAAGTCGGTCTCCACGACCTCCATCCCCTGTGCTTCGAGGTGATGATTGAGCTCGATCTCCTCGGACACCATCGACTTCGACTTCGCCACCAGGCCCGCCGACGCCGAGGAGAGGATGGAGGCGACGATGTCGTTGGCTTCGGCGGCATCGGAGGCGAAGTGAACCCGCCCCCCGCTCTCGGTGACCCGATCGGCGAACTGGGCGAGGAGACGGTCGAGATGGGAAAGGGCGTGGAGTCGGATCGAGCGTGCCCGGTCACGCAGCTCCTCGCTCCAGGGAAGCTCGGCCATGACCGCGGCCCGTGAGGCGGACATGCGCCGCATGCCGCGGTCCACCGCCCGCGCCTCGTCGGTGCCGAGCAGGGTCTCGGCCCTGGTGAGGAAGCTGACCGGCTCGCTCATGTCCCGGGCGGGGCGAGCATCTCGGCTATGTGCCGCACTTCGATGTCCGAGCCCCGACGGCGCAGCCCGCCTTGGAGATGGATGAGACAGGAGATGTCCGAGCCAATCAGCGTGTCGGCGCCCGACGCCTCCACCCGATCGAGCTTCTCGTCCATGATGGCCGCCGACACCGACGGCATCTCAACCGCGAACAGCCCCCCGAATCCGCAGCACTCCTCAGCGCCCTCCAGGGGCAGCCGGTCGATGTCCCGGAGCAGCCGCTCGGCCTGGTC
>CAZAHX010000231.1:0-3757 GCA_964485005.1 uncultured Acidimicrobiaceae bacterium
GGCTGTGGAAGCTTCAGTGCGATCCTGGAGGGCGCGCCCGGGCTCTCCCGCACCCTGCTCTCCCAGCGGCTCAAGCAGCTCGAACGGCTCGGCATCATCGAGTCGACACCCAAGTCCGAGGGGCGCGGGCGCCGATACGAACTCACGCCTGCGGGCCACGACCTCTTCAGAGTCTGCGGGTCGCTCGGCGAATGGGGTGCCCGCTGGCTCGAGATCGCCCCCGAGCACCTCGATCCCTTCGTAGCTCTCTGGTCGATGTGCAATGCGCTCCGTCGAGACCGGCTCCCGGATGGACGCGTCGTGATCCGCTTCGACTTCACCGGCGGCCCGCGCCGCGAGCGGTTCTGGCTGCTGATCGAGCACGAAGACACCGAGATCTGCAAGACGTACCCCGGTCTCGACGAGGACCTTTACATCAAGGCGGAAGCCGAAGCCTTCGTCAAGTGGCACGCCGGCCAGCTCACCTGGGCCGAAGCCACCCGCAACGGCCACATCCAACTCCACGGCCCGACGTCGCTCGTGCGAGCCTTCCCCACCTGGAACTCCCGCAGCATGTTCGCCCACATCAAGCCGATCTCCCAACCGGCGGCGAGCTCGGCAACCTGAGGCGTCACAGTTCAGGTCATCCGAGGAACGCGCTCTTCGCCCTTGCGAGGTTCCCGCATGCCCCGCCCGAGCGCTAGGGCAACACTCGTGATCAGAACCCAGAGGTGGAAGAGAGCAAACGAGGCGAAACCCACGCCGCCGAGGACTGACTCGAGTGGAGACTCGATGAAGGAGAACCCGCCGACAAACGAACCTGCCGCGAGCAGAGCTGCGAGCCACCCGATCCATCTTGGGATCATCCTCGTCCTCAGGGTGAGGATCGCCGCCGAAGCGAGCATGGCCCCTCTCCAGAAGGTCGCGATTTCCACTAGGCCATCGTTGGCTGTATTGGTGATGTGGAACACAGACTCCAGTAGAGGCGCCGATGCGCCAGCCCCGGCCGCGGTGGCGGGAATGGCCCGGAGGGCTGTTCCGAGCACGAAAAACCCGGCGATCAACGCGGCTGAGATCAGCATCAGTATTGCAATCGAGTCCGAACGAGTCTCGATGCGCCGCGCCTCGCTCTGGAGAACGATGCTGAAGTACAGAAACAAGACATAGCCGATCCCGATCAAGATCAGCATCAGGCCCAGCGCCTGCTGGTTGTCTACAAAGAACTGCCTGATGCGATCGGGGGAGGCTCCCTCTCGAACACTCGGATCGGGGGCGGCCAAGGCACAGGCAACGAAGAGGATCCCGGCCACACCACCCCATCGCCTCAGCCTGATCGAGCTGTCTCTCGCGTCTGTCATGAGAACTCCTGTCCGTTCGACTGGATGCCAACGTACGACGAGGCTGGGTCGGTGTCGTCGCCCGATGTCGTGATTTTGAGGTCGCTCTCGGGGCCGATCTTTGGGTAGCCGAATCGTTCCGGAGAGCGATGACGCGGGTCCTGCTCTGGCTGTAGTTTCTGACCGTGCGGTACCGCCGCCTCCTCAACAGATACGGCGACTGGGGATTGGCTCTGGCACTGGCCGTGGGTTTCTTGGTGGAGACATGGGTGAACTCCCGACGACCCGACGCGTTGTCCATCTCCGTAACTGACCGAACACTGCTCGTCTTTGGCGGCATGGCTCTGGCGCTCTCGACCAGATGGCGTCGGAGGGTGCCCCTCATGGTGCTCGCCGTCGCCGTAGCCAATCTCACCCTCAACTTCGCGGTCGCTCGCGGAGTCCACGACTCGATGGCGAGCGCCATCGCCATGCTCATCGGTGTCTACTCGGCCGCTGTCTACACCACCGGCCCCACCACTTATCTGGCGTTCCTCGGCACCGTAGCCTTGGTACCCCTGATCAATCTGCAAGGGACACGACCGAGCTGGTCTCTGTCCGATCTGCTCTTCCTCAGCATCGTGATCGTGGGCCCGTGGATCGCTGGGAAGGCGGTGCGTCATCATCGCGAGCGGGAGCGTCTGCTCGAGGGGCTCACCGTCCAACTAGACCGGCAGCTGGAAGAGAAGCAGAGCGCCGCGGTCGTCGAAGAACGAGCCAGGATTGCCCGCGAGCTTCACGATGTGGTGGCACATGCCATCACCGTGATGATCCTCCAGGCGAGGGGCGGGCGGCGGTCTCTGACCACTGCCCCAGGCGAGGCCGCCGAGGCTTTCGACGCCATCGAGACCACCGCCAGCCAGGCGTTGACGGAGATGCGTCGCATGCTCGGCCTGCTACATCGAGACGCCGAAGCCGTCGACCTGGCTCCCCACCCGAGTCTGCGTCACCTCCCCGAACTGGTGAAACAGGTTGACGAGGCCGGGCTTCCAGTCGAACTCGTTGTTGAAGGTCACCCGGCTCCCCTCCCGCCTGGGATCGACCTGTCTGCTTATCGCATAATCCAGGAGGCACTGACCAATTCGCTGAAGCACGCCGGTGATACCAACGCCCGCGTCATTGTTCGCTATGAAGCGAGTGCGCTTGACCTGGAGATAGCCGATGAGGGATCCGGCCCCAACGGCCAGCCGGTCGGAGCACGGGGTCTGATCGGGATGCAGGAGAGAGTTGCATTGTATGGCGGCGACATTTACGCGGGTCCAGGGGAGAATGGTGGGTTCACCGTCAGGGTGCGTCTTCCCGTGGAACAGGCGCAACCATGACGGTCCGCGTTCTGATCGCCGATGATGAGCGACTGGTGCGAGCCGGGCTTCGCATGATCCTCCGAGCCGAACCCGACATCGAGGTGGTGGGCGAAGCTGAAGACGGCTTCGAGGCCGTGGACGCTGCGGAGGAGCTCCAACCCGACGTTGTGCTCATGGACATCCGCATGCCACGACTCGACGGTCTCCAGGCGACTCGTCGCATCATGGCGCGGGCCACTCCCCCAAAGGTGATCGTCCTAACCACCTTCGATCTCGACGAGTACGTGTACCAGGCACTCCGCTTCGGCGCCAGCGGCTATCTGCTGAAGGACGCTCCCGAAGAGCAGTTGGTGGCCGCAGTCAAGATGGCATCGCACGGCGGCGGAATCTTCGCCCCGTCCGTCACGCGACGACTCATCGAGCAATTCGCTTCTACTCGACCTGAGACGACACCGTCAGGACTTGATCGACTCACTACACGAGAGCGGGAAGTCTTCGAGCTGGTGGCACGGGGATACTCCAATCATGAGATCGCCGAAGAGCTAGTAGTCAGCGAGCACACGGTGAAAACTCACGTGGCTCACATTCTCCAGAAGTTGGGGCTACGCGACCGGACACAGGTGGTGGTAACCGCGTACGAGTCAGGAGTGATTCAGCGCGGTGTGCCTATGTCCGATCCAACCAACAGCGTCTGATTCTGTGGTTTACGCTTGCCGGCGACCTGGGATTTCACTGGTTAGCACCGCGCTCAGTGGCGAATACTCCGTAGTCAGACGGTCTCAATCGTACCCAGACCTTGATGAGTGCGTGGCGGCTGGCCAGGCGACCCGCTGTCGCTCCTTCAGGTGCTGGGCTACGGAGCCGCCGGGCATCAGCAGCCAGCACGCCAGTGATTCCCCCGTCTTCTCGAGGAAGGGGATAGTGGCCGACTCTCGGGGGTGACGACGAGTCTGGAACGGGGGAGGGCTGAGTGACGAGGCTCCCACAGCAGCTCGAGCCAGCAGTCATGGCCTTCAGGGCTCCCTCAAAGGTTATCTTGCATGCAGGTCGTAGTCGACTGGCCAGTCAACAGTCAGCAAGCGCAGCCAGCGCCCGGCA
>CAZAHX010000232.1:0-3726 GCA_964485005.1 uncultured Acidimicrobiaceae bacterium
TGAAGCCGGCACGGTCGAGGCCGAACCGTCGTTCCGCTTCCTCGGCCGTCATCCAAGTGAGCAAGCCGCGTCGGGAGACGGTCAGGCGCCACAGGGTCACCACGATGGCGTCGGTCATCCTCAGGGCCTGATGGGCGAGGAATGCGGCCTGAAGCAGGGTTCGTGCCAGCGCCCGCCAGGTGTCCGTCCCCCATCGTCTCAGCCGCACCGCCCCCGGCGTGGTGGTTCGGCGCGGGATCATCCGCTCGAGCAGCGGCAACAGCCCGGGGAGTGCCAGGGAAACGAGGATGAACCCGGTCCAGGGCCAGACCGGTATCCCCGGCAGGATGAATGAGGCGAGGAGGGTGAACAGGGCGGCCGGTGCGCTGAGACTGCGCCGCAGGTTGTCCACCATCTTGAGACGGGCCAACGGGGGAAGCGGTCCGTGCCGGCCCAGGATCCAGGGAAGGAGTTGCCAATCACCACGGACCCAGCGGTGCTGACGGGCCAGGGACACCTCGTAGTGGCTCGGGAACTCCTCGAATACCTCGACGTTGCTCACCAGGCCCGCTCGAGCGAAGCTTCCCTCGAACAGGTCGTGGCTGAGAAGGGTGTTCTCCGGGATTCGGCCCTCCAACGCGGCCTCGAAGGTGTCGATCTCGGAGATCCCCTTCCCGGCATATGACCCTTCTCCGAACAGGTCCTGATAGAGGTCGCTGACGGCAGCCGCGTAGGGGTCGATCCCGGCGGGCGGGAAGAAGACCCGTTGAAAGAAGCTCGTCCCACCCGCCCGCAGGAACGCGGTCACTCGCGGCTGCAGAACTCCATAGCCCTCCACCACCCGCCCCAGTGGCTCATCTACCCGCGCCCGGTTGAGAGGGTGGGCGATCGTCGCCACCAGCCTGGTGGCCGCCCCGGGTGGGAGCCTCGAGTCGGCGTCGAGTGCGATCACGTAACGAACCGCCTCGGGGGGCGTGCCATCGGATTGGATGAATGTGGTGTCGGTGGCCCCGCGGAGCAGACGGTTGAGCTCATGGAGCTTGCCCCGTTTTCGCTCCCATCCCATGTACAGACCCTCGGTGGCGTTGAACACTCGCCGACGATGGAAGAGAAGAAACCGATTCGTTCCTCCCGGGCCCGGTCCATGTCTCTCGTTGAGCCGGTCCACCCCCTGGGAGGCTGCCCACAACAGCTCGGCATCGTCGGCCAGTTCGGGTTCCTCGGCGTCGCGCCAATCGCTGACCAGGGCAAAATGCAGCTCGCCTTCGGCGTTGGCCAGGTAGTGGACTTCGAGCCGTTCCACCAGCTCGTCGACCTGTTCGGGTCGAGTCAACATGGCGGAGATCGCCACCAACGTCCGCAGCTCCGGGGTCGGTCCGTCGGGTAAGTCCAGAGAAGGCAGCTCCTCGGGATGGGTCAGCGCCGCCATCACCCGGTTGACCACGACCACCGCGATGTCGGAAGCCGGGATCAGGGCGAGCCCGGCCATGATCAGTCGCCAGGGCCACCAGCGCTCGATCATGAGAAGGGGCAGCGCCAGGACCAGACCGGTGACGATCGCTACCAGCCCGAGGTACACCGCGGCCGCGTGCCTCTGGAGCAGTCGGGAGAAGATCAGACCGACGCCGGGACGGAACCCGATCTGATCCTCGACGATCGGTCGGCCCTCGCCGAGCAGGTAAAAGCCGGGGTCGCGTTGGCGACGGTCGGCGAGCTCGGCGCCGGCCAACCGGAGTGTGACGTTGGCGACATCGAGCTCGGAGAGGTCAGACCTCTTGGCCAGCTCCTCGATGGCGTGCCGGTAGCGGTCTCGGGTGGCGAAGCTCATCTCGCCGTACGAGCTCTCCGAGACGAGGGCGTGGTCGACCAGGCTGACTTCTTCGACGAAGTCGGCCCAGTCGAAGAAGTTGATTTGACGGAGACTGGTCACGATGTTGCGGACGGTGACGTTGGTGGCCGCCTGCCGTCGGTGGGTCTCGTTGACCACCTCATCGACTGTCTTCTCCTCGGCGGCGAGACGCGCGAGCAACCAGGTGAGACCGGGGGTGGTCTCCGGGTCTCGATCGCGAAGTCGCTGGAGGAGCTGGACGGCGAACGGCTGGGGTAGCTCGGCTGCGCCGTAGTGGTCGAGTGCCGCCTGGGCTTCGTCGGTTGCGCCGCCGCCGATCCCGCGGAGACCGTCGGCGATCTCATCGGCCTCACGGCGAAGCCTCCTCCCCCAGATAATCGACTCCGCCATCCTCCGCAGATTCTCGATGAGGATCAGGCGGAGGGTGATCGGGATGGCCCAGAGCTCACCGATGGTGAGCGGCTCGACCTCCTGGTATGCGGCCACGAACCTGCGCAGCGCTTCGGGATCGAAGCGACTGTCGAGGTGGGCGACATATCCCCAGACGATCCCATAGACCCGCGGGTAACCCGACAGGTGACCTCCCTCCAACTTGGGCAGCTCTCGGTAGTAACCGGAAGGCAGGTTCTCTCTGATCTCGCTCAGCTGGCTCTCCACGAGATGGAAGTTGTCCACCAGCCACTCGGCCGCGGGCGTGAGGGCCGCTCCCTCATTGATCGCCCGGGACAACTCCTGGTAGGAAGAGAGAAGGATCTCGCCGTTGTCCGCGAGACGCCGGGATATCAGCCGGAGTCGTCCCCGCCGGCCACTGAGTTCCTGGCTCTCGGCGAGACTGCGGGCATGCTCCTCCAGCCGCTCGACGCTGAATAGCTCCGCCCTGATGGGCTCGTCGATCGGCTCGTATCCCAAGCCTGGGGTGGGTGGCACCATCGCACAATACGGGACCACTGCCACCGTGATTCACTGCGAGGTTCGCCAATGACTGCTGAGAGCTCCGAGGTCTGCCTGAACAGCTAAAAGGAGCCTCTAGAACTCAGTCGCAGACCGGACACTTTCCACGAATACTTACGCGGTTTGAGGAGCGGAAACCTGCTTCACGGCTCGAATCTCAGCATCGTCCCCGGGTTGTCGACGCCTCCGGGGCGACGCGAACCCCCGGGCACGTAAATGGCACTCCCATCCGACACCAGCGGGTTGCCGTGGAGACCGAAGGGAAGCGGCTCGATCTGCACCCACCGCCCATCGGGGTCGAGACGCTCCGCGCTGGCTAGCGCCCGGTCGGGGGAGAAGACCTCGCCTCCCGCCACGTAGATACTTCCTTCATGGACGGTGGCCCCAAAGCCCGATCGTGCCTCGTTCATGCTCGGGCCCGGTCTCCAGGTGTCGGTGGCCGGATCGTAGATCTCGGTGGTCGCGAAAAACCGGCCTTCCCATCTTCCCCCGATGGCCCAGATCTCACCGTCGTGGACCACCGCGGCGACATGCTCCCGTCGCTCCCGGGGGGCGGTCATCTCGGTCCACCGGTCGACGTCCGGCTCATACCGGAACAGCCCGCCGTCGGGAGCGCCGCCCACCACATAGACCTGTCCGTCGTGGACCACCGCGGCCCCGGCTCCCACCGCTCGGGGCAGAGCGGCCCGGGTACCCCAGGCACCGTCGACCAGTTCCCACACCTCGTCGACGGCGGCGAATCCCGATTCGGAGAACCCGCCGATGACGAACAGCATCCCGTTGACGGAGGCGGACATGAGATGATGGCGGGGAGCGGGCAGATCGGGGAGGGAACGCCAGGTGCCGGACTCGGGGTCGAAGGCCTCCACACTGGCAGTCGCCGAGAAACGCCCGGGAGCCGCCGACACTAGACCCCCGGCCACCACGACCTCGCCGTCGAACACCAC
>CAZAHX010000233.1:0-3726 GCA_964485005.1 uncultured Acidimicrobiaceae bacterium
TGCACAAACGGGTCCACCTGGTGCTCAACCGGGCGGACAGCCGGGTGGGGATCGAGATCGAAGACGTGGCCGCGACGATCGGTGCCGAGGTGGATGTGGCCATCCCCAGCAGCCGTCTCGTCCCGGTGGCGCTGAACACCGGGGAGCCGCTGATCGAGTCGAACCCGCGCTCTCCGGTCGCCCGCAAGCTGACCGAATTGGTGGCCCGCTTCACCGAGGTGCCCGCCGTCAGGTCGTCTTCGCTGTTTCGGAGATCGGGCTGATGAAGCTCAGCGAGCGGCTTCGTGAGGCCGAGCTCAGGTCCCCTGCCGATCGTGACAACGGCGATCCTTCCCGATCCCCGTCCCAGATCGAGGTGCTGCGCGCCGACGATCCTCTGGCCAATCTCAAGCAGCGCGCCCAGGAGCGGCTCTTCGCCCGTCTCGGTGCCAGGCTCTATGACGCCTCGCTCACCGAAGACCAGCTTCGAACATTGGTCCTCGAGGAGTTGGGCCAAGCTTTGGAAGGCGAGGCCGCTCCGCTCACCCCGAGCGAGCGCCAGCAGGTGGTGGCTGCCGTCTCCAACGACATCCTCGGCTACGGGCCAATCCAGCAGTACCTCACCGATCCCACAGTGACCGAAGTCATGGTGAACGCCGACGACTCCATCTATATCGAGCGGGCGGGCAAGCTATACCAGGCGGACACCCGATTTCTCTCCGAGGACCATCTGCGACGGGTCATCGAGCGCATCGTCTCTCTGGTGGGTCGGCGAATTGACGAGTCCTCGCCCATGGTCGACGCCCGGCTCGCCGACGGCTCCCGGGTCAACGCCATCATCCCCCCGCTGGCGGTGGACGGGCCGGTGCTCACCATACGCAAGTTCTCCAAGGACCCTTATCAGGTCGACGATCTCATCGAGTTCGGGACACTGAGCCCGGCGATGGCGGAATTGCTCCGGGCCTGCGTCAACGGCCGGCTCAACATCCTGATCAGCGGCGGCACCGGCTCGGGGAAGACCACCCTGCTCAACGTGCTCTCCTCGTTCGTTTCCGGCGATGAGCGGATAGTCACCATCGAAGATGCTGTGGAGCTCCAACTCCATCAGCGTCATGTCATCCGCCTGGAGAGCAGACCCCCCAACATCGAGGGGAAGGGGCAGGTGGCGATCCGCGATTTGGTGAGGAACTCCCTCCGGATGCGACCCGATCGGATCATCGTCGGTGAGGTACGCGGGGCCGAGGCCCTCGACATGCTTCAGGCGATGAACACCGGCCACGACGGCTCCCTGTCTACCGTCCACTCCAACAGCCCGAGAGACGGCTTGTCGCGAATCGAGACCATGGTGCTCATGGCCGGGATCGACCTGCCGATGAGAGCGATACGCGAGCAGACGGCCTCCGCCATCGACCTGATCATTCATCTCACCCGTTTCCGTGACGGGACTCGTCGCATCACCCATGTCACTGAGGTCGAGGGGATGGAGGGTGATGTGATCACGCTCCAGGACGTGTTCCTGTTCGATTATTCGGCCGGGATAGACGCCGATGGGCGATTTCAGGGAGCGGCCCAGCCCACGGGCATTCGGCCCCGGTTCACCGACCACCTCGCCGATCTGGGCATCCCGGTGCCCACCGAGTTGTTCGGGTCCCCCGATCTGTTCGAGAAAACAGATCGATGGGCGAAGCGGTGAGACGGCTGCTTCTGGGAGTGGTGTTGGTGCTGGCCGCCCCTGCTGCCGCGGCAGTTGCTGCAGAATTGATCGTCGAGCAGGTCGACTCCAGCGACCATCCCCGGGTGGTGGTGTCAGTGACCCCGTCGGCAGAGGTTGGGGGCGCCGATGACATTACGTTCATCCTGAGCGAAGGGGGTGTGGAGCGCGAGGTCGACTTCGAGCTGGTGGGCTCAGCGGACCTCGAAGTCCTGCTTCTCATCGACACCTCGGGCAGCATGGCCGGCGATCCCATCGAGTCGGCGCGACAGGCGGCACTGTCGTTCGTGGAACGGATGCCGCCCGAGGTTCGGGTCGGAGTGATTGGTTTCGGTTCCAGACCCGAGGTGCTGGCACCTCTCGGAGAGGACAGGCAATCATCCTCGTCGGCGCTTGAGAGCCTCGACGTTGCCGGCGAGACCGCACTGTACGACGCGGTGATCGTGGCGCTTGAGCAATTTGAAGGAGACGAGGGGAGACGTACCGTCGTCTTGCTCTCCGATGGCGGCGACACGGTGAGCAACGCCTCACTCGAAGAAGCGACGGCACGGCTCGTTACCAGCGGGGTGCAGCTTCACGTGGTCGAGCTGCAGAGCCCGGAGAGCGATTCAGCAGCCTTGCAGCAGTTGGGCTCTGCCGGCAACGGATCGGTGGTCCCGGTCTCTGACCCCGCCGCGCTGGCCGGGGTCTACGGGCAGATCGCGGCGCAACTGGTCCATCGTTATGAGGTCACCTACACCTCGGAGTCATACGGCACCACGCAGCTCGACATCACAGCGAGCACCGCCGAGGCATCCGCCGCAGGGAGCATTCATGTCGCCTTTCCCCCCCCTCCGGTCACGGCACCTCCGGTGGTGCAGGCAGAACCGGTTTCGCCCGAACTTCGCCCCGGACAGCTCATCGAGGTGGTCGGGCTCAGGTCGCCGTGGGCCCTGTATGCCGGCGCCGTCCTGATCTATGTGGGCCTGGCGATAGGTCTTCTCCTCGCGCTCTCCCCATCGGAGAAGAGGCATCGGCTCCTCCCCAGCTGGAGAGCGAGTCGGGGTGAGTCCGCTCGGGGTCGGTTGCTCACCCAATTCGCCGACCGCACCACCAGTCTGGTGGAGCGCAACATCGAGGAGCGGGGTGGAGGAGGCAGGCTCAATACCTTGCTGGAACAGGCTGGGGTTCTGCTTCGACCGGCCGAGTTCGTGGTCTTCGTGACTTCGGTATCGATCGCCGCGCTTCTGGTAGGTCTTGTCTGGGGTGGGGTCCTCGCCGGTGTAGTACTCGTGGCGATGGTGCCCCTCGCTGCCCGGATAGTCCTGGGGATCCTGCGATCCCGTCGTCAGAAGGCTTTTGCAGACCAGCTAGACGACTCCCTGCAGCTCCTCGCCGGCTCGCTCCGCGCCGGTTATGGGATCCTTCAGGCGATCGACTCCCTCTCCAAGGAAGCTGAGCGTCCTACTGCCGACGAGTTCAGAAGGGTGGTCCTCGAGGCCCGGCTGGGCCGGGACTTCCACGACTCGCTGCACGCCATGGCGGAGCGTCTCGACAGCGTCGACTTCAAGTGGGTGGTCGACGCCATCCAGATCAACCAGGAGGTGGGTGGGGACCTCAGCGAGGTCCTGGACAATGTGGGGGAGACCATCAGGGACCGCAACCAGATCCGACGTCAGATCAAGGCGCTCAGCGCCGAAGGCCGGATGTCGGCGGTGATCCTGCTCATCCTTCCCTTCGCCGTGGGCATCCTGATCAGCCTCGTGGTCCCCGGATACGTCCAGGAGTTGTTCACCCACGCCATCGGGATAGCCATGCTCATTTTCGGATCGATCCTTATGATCATCGGGGCGTTTTGGATCAAGAAGATCGTCAAGGTGGTCTTCTGATGCTCGGTCTGCCTATCCAAGTGGTGTTCGCCGCCGCGGCGGTGTCGGGGGCCCGGGTGATCCTGTGGTGGACGGTGTCCTCGGCGCGAATGCCCTCCCAGGCGGTGAGGACCGTGGAAAATCTGCGACGCGGAGCGGATGGCTCAGATCTGCGTCAACTCCTGCTCA
>CAZAHX010000234.1:0-3718 GCA_964485005.1 uncultured Acidimicrobiaceae bacterium
TGGACATGGTGGTGAAAGAGTGGATCACGGCCTGGAACCCGGTCATGTCGCCCACGGCCAGCAAGATCAGCTCGATGGCGGTGATTACCGCGTAGATCAGCCATAGGCGCTTGGCCGTCTCCTGGAATCTTGGGGTGAGCCGGTCGGGTGTGTGGCCAGGCGCCTCGGCCCGGGCGAGCTGCATTCCCCCGGTGCCGAGCAGTGGGAGGATGGCGACTCCGAGGACAATGACCCCCATGCCTCCCATCCATTGGGTGAGGGCGCGCCAGAACTGGACTCCTCGGGGCAGGTCGCTTGGGTTGGGGAGGATGGACGCTCCCGTCGTCGTGAACCCGGAGGCAGCCTCGAACACCGCGTCAGAGATGTCGGGGATCGCTCCGGAAAACAGGTAGGGGAGCGCGCCGAAGGCCGAGAAGACGAACCAGGCGAGGCCCACTGTGGCAAAGCCCTGTTTCACAGTGATGGTGACGGGACGGACGACGAGGCGGCGGGTCCCGTACCCGAACATCGCAGTCACCCCGGCGGCGATGCCGATTGCCGTGGCGGTCCGGTACTCCCGGTAGAACACAGAGACGAGGGCGGCGCTGGTCATGGCGAGGGCGATGAAGACCAGAACCGACCCCTGCACATATGCCACCGTCTGAATCAGTGAGACCGTCGGACTCCGCGTCTTGGTGGCTCGCCAAGTCATGCCGTGAAGAGAGCGGCGGACTCCTTGATGTCCCGGGGCAGGGCAAAGAAGATGATGTGGTCGCCCGCTCTCACCACCGTGGATCCGTCGGGGACGAATGTTGTTCCGTTGCGGGAAATGCCCCCGACCACCACTCCGAGCGGCAGCTTCAGGTCGAGCAGCGATCGGTTGCACGCCTCGGACTCAGGCGCGACCTCGATCTCGATTGCCTCCGCATCGGTGTCGGAGAAGGTCGCCACCCGCTCGATCTGGCCCTGTCGGACGAAGCGAAGGATGGCGCTCGCCGCCATGAGGCGAGAAGACACCGCGGCGTCGATTCCGAGACCGGCGAGCAGGCTCACATAGGAGATCCGATTGAAGCGGGCGATGGCCATACCGGCGCCCTTTGCCTTGGCCACCAGACAGCCCAGCATGTTGACCTCGTCCCAACCGGTGAGACCCATGACTACATCCTTGGGACCGAGTTCGAGTTCCCCGGCCACATCTGGGTCGGTTGGGTCGCCACAAACCACCAGTGCTTCAGGGTGGCGGGAAGCGAGATAGCGGCAACGAGACTCATCTTCGTCGATCACGACGACGGAGAGTCCGGCGTGGGCCATCTCGTCGGCGGTCAGCTCGGCGAGCCTTGTGCCTCCCATGATTATTGCCCGGTCGATATGACGTCGCTTCAGACCCAGCATCTTGGTGGCCTCGTTCACACGGTCGTTGGTAGTCATCACCAGGGCGTGGTCGCCCGGACGAACGATGGTGTCACCGTGGGCCACGATGGTCCTCCCGTCGCGGACCAGCGCTGCCACCACCCAACCCCATTCGGCTTGACGCATCCTCAGCTCGCGGAGAGGCGCATCCGTGATCTGAGCGTCACGATCGACCCTCCCACCCACCATGACCAGTTCCCCGTTGGCGAACTCGACCAGCTCGCTGGCACCTCCGGCCCCAACCACCCCGACCAGGTCCTTGGCGGCAGTGGCCGACGGATCGATGATCACATCGACCCCGAGGCGGTCGGCGCCCTCTCTCAACTCCGGATGCTCGATGCGGGCGATGGTCATCTTGGTGCCGAGCTCGGTGGCGGTATGGCAGGCGAGGATGTTGGCCCCGTCGGAATCGGAGACTGCGATGAGCAGATCGGTCTTCTCGGCGCCGGCTTCCTCGAGCATGTGGACGCTGGCACCGTTTCCCACGAGCACCAAGGCGTCGATCGACTCCTGCAGCTGAGCGGCGCGCTCTTCGTCGTCTTCGATGACGACGACGTCCTGGCCCTCGCTGGACAGACGCTCGGCCAGATAGGAGCCGACGGCGCCGGCCCCGACCACGATTATCCGCATCTCGACCGCTTCAACACAGGGCCGCCAGGGTATACCGCCGGTCACACGAGAGCCGCTCTTGTCCCCGGGCTTTGCCCCCCTCCCCCGGCTACGCCGGGGACTCCCCCCGTTTCGCAGAGGGAGAAGAGTCGAGCCGCTCCTTGTGGGGGCGGCTATGCCGCCGGCGGGATGTTCTGGTTGAGGTGAAACACGTTGTCTGGGTCCCAGCGGGCCTTGACTTCCTGGAGACGGTCGTAGTTCGGCCCGTAGTTGGCCTCGGCCCGGGTCTGGTCGTCGGCGGCCATGAAGTTGGTGTAGCCACCCTCATAACCCGAGTGAGGGTGGATGGCCTCGTAGTAATCGCGCGCCCAGGCGATGTTGGTCTCGTTATCTTCCGGGTCGGGCCAAACACCCGCGATGTTGAGCGAGAAGCGGGCGTCCCGGACGGGGAAGGCGGTCTCCTCGACGCCGATGTCGTGCACCGCCCCGTCGACCAGGTACAGATGCACCGCCGTGTGCACTGAGGGCACCTTAGGGCCGTGCTCCATGTGCACCTCGATGGCCTCGTCGGTTAGGTCGGCGACGAAGTCCGACTTCCAGTAATGCTGCAAGCCGGGCGGGAGCAGCGGGTCGAAGGCACTCTGCAGCGCCGGGTATGGGATCGGCCCAACGTGCTCGCCGACCACGGGCCCGGCCTCCTTGAGTGGCTGCAGCATCTGCTCCGCATCATCCTCCGGGCCGCACCACGACACCACCGCGGCGAACAGGGGGTCACCATGACGTTCCTCGGGCACGAACGGCAACGGAGGGGCGATGTGGAAGCCGACGAACCCGCCAAGTTCGCGCGGAGCCTGTGCGGTGTAGTCGCGGAAGGTACGCATAATGTCCGGCGCCGACTCCAGCTCGAAAAAGATCGGTCCCCCATAGAACCCGTCCAGTTCGTGCATTTCGTACTGGAACGAGGTAACGATCCCGAAATTGCCGCCGCCCCCCCGCAGGGCCCAAAACAAGTCCTCGTTCTCGTCGGCGCTGGCCGTCACCCGGCTGCCTTCTGAGGTGACCACGTCCGCCGAGATCAGGTTGTCACAGGTCAGTCCGTGCTTGCGGGTCAGGTAGGCGCCGATGCCACCGCCGAGGGTCAACCCCCCGATCCCGGTGGTCGAGTTGAACCCGGCGGGAGTGGCCAAGCCGTAGACGTAAGCCGCATGATCCAGGTCCCCCAGCACCGAGCCGCCCCCCACCCTGGCGGTGCGGTTGTCGGGGTCAACCAGGGCGTACCGGATCCGGGCTAGATCGATCACGAGCCCGCCATCGGAGGTCCCATAGCCGGGCACGCTGTGGCCTCCCCCACGCACCGCCAGCTCCAGATCGTTGTCGCGAGCGAACCGAACTGCGGAGAGTACGTCCGCCTCGTCTGAGGCTTGGACGACAGCCTCGGGATGACGGTCATGCATCGCGTTGTAGACCTTGCGAGCGTCCTCGTACCCATCGTCGCTCGAGGTGATCACCCGGCCGCGGATCTGGTCAGTCAGCGTCGCCACGTCAGTCATGCTTCTTCTCCGATCCCGAGCAGGAGCTAAGCCCGCTCGCATAGAAACAGAAAAGGGTAACGGTTCTGCGCGCCGCCTGTCCCTCTTTGAGGGGGGACCGAGCGAGCGGAGCGAGTTCGAGGGGGGTTGGCCCGTACAATGAACCACCTCCATGAGCACTACGGACATAT
>CAZAHX010000235.1:0-3698 GCA_964485005.1 uncultured Acidimicrobiaceae bacterium
GTCAAGGAGAAGACCGGGGAGACCGCAGACGCCATCGAGCGCAAGTTCGAGGACTGGACTTCCTGAACCAGCCGTACATACGCACGTGAAGAAGGGGGCAGCCGGATCGGCTGCCCCTTCTTTCTGCGCAGTCTCAGCCCTTGTAGCCGCTGGCGTGGGCGGCCTGGCCTTGTTTCTCTGCCTTCTTCTTGGCTTGCTTCCGACTCTCTTCGTCGCCCGCGGTGTAGTGATACTTCTTCCCGCTGTCGCCCCACTGGTAGTAGGGGCCCTTGCCGTCCTTGCTGCGATGCACTGGCATGTGCCCACCTCCTTCGTGCCATCGTCGATACCCCAGCCGGGCCGACGAGAAACGGTTTCCGCCCGCCCCCGTATGGGTACCGCTGTCGGAAAAGGAGGCCGCCATGCCGAAAGAAGATCGACCGAGTGTGAAGGACGACGAGCGTTATGAGGCGATGCGCCGGGAGGGGATGAGCAAGGAGAAGGCGGCCCGGATCGCCAACACCCCGGCCGAGGAAGCCGGCCGCCGCGGCGGCGAGGCCGCTCCCTATGAGGAGTGGACCAAAGAGGAGCTCTACGAGAAAGCCGATGAGGTGGGGATCGAGGGCCGGTCCGACATGACCAAAGACGAGCTCATCGACGCCCTGCGCAATCACTGACGTCTGTCAACCCAACCGATCAACGCCTCCAGGTCTCGGGTGTTCACCACCCGGTCCGGGGTGACCCCGGCTCGTTGCGCAGTTGCCACCGCATTCTCCACGTTGGAGACCTCACCGAGACGATGGGCGTCTGAGTTCGCCGCCAGCAGGCAGCCGGCGGCCAGGGCCCGCTCGGTCAGCTCCGCGGAGAGGTCGAGCCGGTCGCGGTGCCCATTCAGCTCCAGGGCCACTCCCTCCTCGGCGGCCACCGCGAACACCGCGTCGAGGTCGAGTGCCAATGCCGGCCTGATCCCGATCCGTCTCCCGGTGGGGTGGGCCAGGACCTTGACTACCGGGTGACGCAAGGCCTGGATCACCCGGTTCGTCTGCTGCTCCTTGTCCAGGTCGAAGCGGGAGTGGATTGCGGCGATGGCGAAGTCGAGCCCTCCCAGTGCTCCCGCGTCCAGGTCGAGATCGCCGGATGGACCGATGTTGAGCTCGGCCCCTTGGAAGATGGCCAACTCGGGAACGGCAGCTCGCACCTTCCCGATGAGGCGGGCCTGTCGCTCCACATCCACCTCGGAGAGCCCTCCGAAGCGCAGCCCCTGGGTGTGATCTGTTATCAGCAGGTAGGCGTAGCCTCTGGCTTGGGCGGCCCGTGCCATCTGCTCGAGTGGCACCCGGCCATCGGGTGACCAGTCGGTGTGGATGTGGAGATCTCCCCGAAGGTCGGCCACCCGCACCACTCCACCCGTCTTGTCGAGCGGAAGCCCCCGAGCCGCCGGCGGCACCCACTCGGTGCCCAGGGCCCGGTACACCTCGGGCTCGGTGGCCAGTGGTGGCGTCGCTGCGGGAAGGACCTCATCGACATGGCTCTCCGGTCCGGTCGCCCGGACCAGGGCGGTGCCGAATCCTGCAGGGGCAGACAGGTGCACAATGACACCGATGTCGTCGTGGGTGCGCAGACGGTAGATCCCGTCATCCACCGGATCGGACCGTGACGCCACCGCGGTCAGGTCGAGAAAGCGCCTAGCCCGGGGCAGATCGTCGGTCGCCGCCACAAGGTCGACCCACGCCACCCAGTCCTCGACCCGACGCACCTGGCCCGCTTCCGAGAAGATCACTCCGAGATGTCGTTCCAGATGCTCCCCCATCTGCCGGGCCAGCGCCCAGGCGCGGTGAGAGGGGACCATTCCCGGCCCCGGGGACAGGTCGAGGATCCGGCGCCACAGCTCGACGGTGGTCGCCCCGACTCCTTTCAACGTGGCCACAGCCCCCGTCTCCAGGGCATGCTCCAGGTCGTCGACGGTATCCACCCCCAGCTCCTCCTTGAGAGACCGGAACATCCCCGGATTGGCTCGCGGGAGACGGCGCATGCTGGCCACCTCGCGGGGGTAGTGGCTCTCCAGCACTTGCAGCTGCCGGATGTCCCCGGTGCCCCTGAATTCCTCGATGAGAGAAGCGACACCGGGCCCGATCCCGGGCACTGTGAGCAGCTCCTCGCGAGGCTCGACGAGGTCGGTCGACAGATCGTCCAGAGACCAGACTGCGCGGCGGTAGGCCTTGGCCCGAAACGACCTCCGGCGCTCGTCGACCTGCACCAAGTCGGCGAGACGCCACAGCGAGGCCGCGAAGCGTCGGCGAAGGTCATCCGGCTGGGACACGGGATCGTTTTCCCACAGCCCCAACATGCGAAACCGTCAGGCGTTTCGGTTGCCGGTGGCGCCGGGTAATCCCATTTCGGTACCCGATATCACCGAGGAGCAATGCCGAAATTCGGTCTCACCCTCTCCAGCGAGGAGCACCCGCCCGAGCATCTGGTGGAATTGGCGAGAGCCGCCGAGGACACCGGGTTCGACTTCGTTTCCATCTCCGATCATTTCCACCCGTGGCTGGGAGTCCAGGGTCACAGCCCCTTCGTGTGGTCGGTGCTGGGCGCCATCGCCGCCGCCACCGACAACATCGAGGTGGCGGTGGGAGTCACCTGCCCCACCGTCCGCATGCACCCGGTGATCAACGCCCACGCCGCGGCCACCACGGCGCGGCTGCTGGAGGGACGGTTCACCTGGGGCGTGGGCACCGGCGAGAACCTCAACGAGCACGTGGTCGGCCATCCCTGGCCACCCGCCGAGATTCGATTGGAGATGCTGGTCGAGGCCGTGGAGATCGTCCGCATGCTCTGGGAGGGCGAGAGCGTCAACTACCGCGGCATCTACTACCTGGTGGAGGACGCTCGCATATTCGACCTCCCCGAACGACTCCCCCCCATCGTGGTCTCCGCCTTCGGTGAGGATGCCGCCCGCGCCGCCGCCGAGATCGGCGACGGGCTGTGGATCACCGGCATCATGCAGGAGATCATCGACATCTACCACGAGGAGGGCGGCGACGGCCCGATCTACTCACAGCTCACCTTCTGCTGGGACCCCGATCGGGACAAGGCCCTGGAACGAGCCACCCGGCAGTGGGCAAACACCGGCCTGCCCGGGCAACTCGCCCAGGATCTCCGGACAGTCCTCCATTTCGAGCAGGCGGTGCAGCTCGTCGACGAGAAGCTCATCGAGGAATCGATGGATCTGGGCCCCGATCCCGACCCGATCCTCAAGTCGATCGGGCAGGCTGTGGAGGCCGGCATCGACCACGTCTACCTCCACCAGGTCGGCGACCCACTCGACGGTTTCATAGACTTCTGGGAGAAGGAGCTGCGGCCCAACCTTCCGCAGGGATAGCCATGTCGGACGAGCTGCTCTCTATATACCTGAACGACCACTGGGCCGCCGCCGGCGCCGGGCACGCCCTCTCCCGCAGACTGGCCCGCAACAACAAAGGGACCTCCTGGGCGGAGCGGCTGAACTGGCTGGCCGATCAGGTGGCCTCCGACGAGCAGACCCTGGCCGCGGTCCGGGAGGCGCTGCAGGTCGAGGACGGGGGTCTGAAACGGGCCGGTGCCCGGGTGGCCGAGCGTTTGTCCGCCCTGAAGCCCAGCGGGAAGATGCTCGGGTACACCCCGCTGTCCCGACTCCTCGACACCGAGTCCATGATCGCCGCCGTGATTGCCAAGGAGAG
>CAZAHX010000236.1:0-3669 GCA_964485005.1 uncultured Acidimicrobiaceae bacterium
GCGCAGGTCCTCGAGGTCGCGGACCCCGCCCGCGGCGATGACCGGCTCCTCCACCGTCATCAGCGCCTCGGTGAGGATGGGGAAGTTCGGGGGCTCGCTGAGTGCGTCCCGGCCCGCCTCGGCGACCAAATAGGCGACCACTCCTGCCGAGGACATCTCGATGAGCACCTCCTCGAGGAAGCGCCCGCTGTTCTGGGTCCACCCCCTGGTGGCGATCTCCTCGTTGGGGCGGACATCGAGGGAGACGGCGATCTTGTCCGGGTACTCCCGGCACAGGTCCCACACCATGTTCTGGTTCTCGATGGCGGCGGTCCCCATCACGATCCGCCAGGCGCCGTTCTCGATCTGCCGTTGCGCCTCGGCCTCGGAGCGGATGCCCCCCGCCACCTCCACCGGGACATCGATCTGCTCGATCAGCCGGGCTATGAGGTCACGATTGCGATAGTCGCCATAGGCGGCAGCGTCGAGATCGACGATATGCAGGAAGCCGACCCCCTGCTCCACCCAATGACGGGCGCGAGCGATGGGGTCGTTGTCGAGGGGGATGGCCTCATCTAGACCGCCATGGGGCAGGCGAACCGACAGCCCGCCGAGAATGTTGATGCGGGCGTACAGATCCATGCCCCAACCCTACCCATCCGGCAATTCCCCCAGAAAACCGGGGGGCAAGGCCGGTCTGGGCACTTGCCGATTCGGGATCAGCGAATGCCCAGGGCCTCCTCGGCCGCGTCCAGGGTCTGACCCCCGGCGGCGACCGGTGCGTACAAGTCGCCGAACCTCTGCAACCGGTTCCAGAGGTTGGCCATGGTGATGTCCCCGTTGCTCACCGTCCCCACCTCCTCCCAGGTGAGGGGGGCCGACACCGGGGCCCCGGGGAGTGGCCTCACCGAATAGACCGCGGCAACCGTCTGGCCCGAGGCATTGCGATTGTGGTCGACGAAAACCTTGCCCTTGCGCTTCGGCTTGTCCCACTCCATCGTGATGTCGTCGGGGTTCGCCGCCGCCAAATACTGGCCCACCTCCCCCACGAACGCCCGTACCCGCGCGTAGTCGTGCACCGGCTCCAGGGGCACGTACACATGGAGACCTCGCGCCCCGGACAGCTTGGGATAGCCCTGCAGCCCCAGCCGCCCCAGCGCCACATGAAGGAGACGAGCACCGGCGATCACCTGACCCCACTCCGACCCCTCGGCGGGGTCGAAGTCGAAAATGGCGTAGGACGGGTGCTCCAGATGATCGAAGGTGGAATGGAATGGGTGCACCTCGATGCACCCCATGTTGGCGAACCACATGAGAGCCTCGGGAGAGTCGGCTAGCAAGAAATCGATCGTCCCGCCCTGGGAGTCGGAGGGCACCGGGACGGTTCGCATCCAATCGGGCTGATGGCCCGGGGCGCGCTTCTCGTAAAACGAGGGGCCTTCGATCCCGTCGGGATAGCGCGACATGGAAATGGGGCGACCGGCGAGATGGGGCAGCAGGACCGGGGCCACCGATGCGTAGTACTGGATCAGGTCCCCCTTGGTGTAACCCGCATCGGGAAACAGAACCTTGTCGACGTTGGAGAAGCTGATGGGGCGGTCAACACCCGTGGCCCTGAAACGGTCGCCCTCCCTGATCACGGCGACCGGCGACGGGAAGTCGACCGACGATCCGGCGAGTCGCCGGCCCTCCGGCCCCACGGTCCCGTCGAGATGGGCCTGCACCTCCTTCCATATCAGCTGATGGCTGGTCATGTCACGGGCTTCGGAGATGAGCACCATCGACATCCCGGCCCTGGTCACCGCCTCCACCAGGGGGCCCACCCGAAGCGTCCCCTCGCCATAGGCCACGTGGCGGATCTCACCCCCCTTGCCGAACTCGTTGTCGGAGAATTGCACCTGCAGGGGCTCGATCATCCAGCCCGGGAAGCTGTCCCGTATGAACGCTAGGACCGAGTGGAACGCCTCGGGCGAGGTGAGGCCTCCCCCGGTCATGGCATGGATGTGAGCCCAGTCGACGACAGGCCGCACGAAGGAATACTCAGAAGCCAGTTGGGCGATGTCGCCCAGACTCCCGAATGACCGCATGTTGCCCGCCGTCTCCAGACCGAGGCCAACGCCCAGTGACTCCACTTTGGGAGCCACCGAGTCGAGCCGGGACCGGATCCGGTTCATGAGAACCTCGGGGTCCTCCTCGTACTTGCTGCCGAAATGGGCCACGATCACCGGAGCCCCCAGCCGGCGCCCCAGCTTCATGGTGTGCTCGAGGGCGGCGAGTGATTGCTTCCCCCGATCCTCGTCCGGGATGGTGAGCCCGGCGAAGTACGGGGCGTGCACCGACAGCCTCAGGTCTCGTTCCGCTGCCAGCTCCCCGAACTCCTGGCATTGCTTCTCCTTCCAGGGGAACTCTTTGGTGAAGGGAAGCTCGAGGGCGCGGTGGCCCTGCTCGACCAGTGAATCGAGGAAGGCGGCGGGGTCCCCCTCGGGGAGTTCCGATATGCCGAAGCGGATCGTGCTCACTCCGGGAAAGGCTACGGCGCCGGTACCATCTAGATATCCCTGGGGTCTCTAGCTCAATTGGTAGAGCAGCGGGCTTTTAACCCGAAGGTTGTGGGTTCGAGTCCCACGGGACCCACCAAGAAACTCCCAGGTCAGAGCAGCTTTCATATTTCGGTGACTTCCGGCGACCTTGCGGGCAGCGTTGGCTGTCAAACTCACGAGCTGGCCCAGCTCGTCAATGACGCCGTGGGAGGCCGTCGGAAGACGTAGTCACGATTGGGATCGAAAGACTGGGTCCGTACATGCAATCGGAACATGCGCGGCGGCCCCCGCGGGGACTATCGTGCGAGGCCATGCCCACCTACATGGACATGCACCACGACCTGGGGGATGCCACCGAGGAGGATATCCAGGCCGCCCACGAGCGGGACCTTGAGTTGCAGGACCAGTTCGGTGTGAAGTTCCTCACGTTCTGGTTCAACCAACCCGACGGCCGGGTCTTCTGTCTCGTGGAGGCCCCCGACAAGGAGTTGGCGATCGCCTGCCACAAGGCATCCCACGGACTCACCCCCCACGAGATAATCGAGGTGGAGCGTCCCACCCTCAGCAGCTTCATGGGCAACTGGGAGGCGAACGTCCCCGACATCGCCCGCATCGAGGGACCCGGTTCTCCGGTCGACACGGGCCTGCGGGCGATCATGTTCACCGACCTCGAGGACAGCACGCTCGCCAGTACGACGCTCGGCGACGCTCACGGCGTGGAGGTTCTGGACCGCCACGATCGGATCGTGCGGGAGGCGCTCCGGACGTTCGGCGGTCGTGAGATCAAGCACACCGGCGACGGCATCCTCGCCTCATTCTCCTACATCTCGAAGGCCGTCGATGCTGCCGTGGCGATCCAGCGGGCATTCGCGAAGATCGACGACACCGGCCCCGGCTCCCGGGTGCGCATCGGAATCAGCGCGGGCGAGCCCGTGGACCGGGCCGACGATCTCTACGGCGCCGTGGTGAACCTCGCGGCCCGGCTCTGTGGCCACGCCGAGGCCGGTCAGACCCTCGTCTCGACCGCGGTCAAGGAGTTGGCCATCGGCAAATCGCTAGCCTTCATCGACAGGGGCCCGATCTCGCTCAAGGGGTTCGACGAACCGGTTCGCCTGTACCAAGTGGGCCTCGACGCCTAGCGGGCGGGCGA
>CAZAHX010000237.1:0-3668 GCA_964485005.1 uncultured Acidimicrobiaceae bacterium
CGCAACGTTCTCGGCGGCGAACTCGAGGAGTGCAGTCTCGACCCGCTCACCGGCTGGTTCCGCGACGGCACCTGTCAGACCTCTCCCGACGACCTCGGAAGCCACACGATCTGCGCCGTGGTCACCCGGGAGTTTCTCGAGCACCAGCGGGGGATAGGCAACGACCTGATCACCCCGGCCCCTGCTTTCCACTTCCCGGGCCTCGAGCCGGGGGACCGATGGTGCGTGACCGCTCGCAACTGGCTGCGTGCTCACGAGGACGGTGCCGCTGCGCCCGTCGTGCTGGCCGCCACCCACGAGCGAGCCCTGGAAATCGTGTCGATGCACCTGCTCCGGGAGCACGCAGTCGACGTTCCCGACGATCCCGGCGCGCTCTCCTGAGCGCGACTACTGCGAGTAGTTGGAGGACATCCGCATGGTCTCGGCGATGTGCACGTTGACCAGGGCGGGAAGACCGGAGTCACGGGCGCGCCCCAGGGCCGGAGTGATCTCGGCGGGGTCGGTCACCAGCTCGCCGTGGCCGCCCAGCCCTTCCACCATGGCGTGATAGGGCCTGATCCCGAGATCGGTGGCCACCAGCCGGTCCGGGTAGGCCATGCGATGAAAAGTCTTGATGTTTCCCCAGACCCCATCGTTTCCGACGACGCCGATGACGGGTAGGTCGAGACGGACCATGGTGTCGTACTCCATCCCGTTGAAGCCGAACCCGCCATCACCAAAAACGATCCCCACCATCTTCTCCGGGTGAGTGACCTGGGCGGCGATGGCGTAACCGGGACCGGTGCCCAGGGTGCCGAAGGGCCCGGGGTCGAGGACGTGGCCCGGAGTGGAGACCTGGAGCCAGCGGGCGGTGGTGGAGACGATGTCACCCCCGTCGACGGCGACGATGGAATCGGTCCCGAAAAAGGAGGCGACCTCCTTTGCGAACCGCTGCGGCATCACCGGTGACGAGTCGTCTGCAGCCTCCTTCTCGGCGGCCTCCTGCTTCTCCTCCTCGGCAGTCATGATCTCCTTGGTCCACACCGGGGTCTCCGCCCGCCGGATGTCCTCGGCCATGGCCACCAACTGTGCGACCACCGTCATCGGGTCGGCCACCAGCCCGACGTGGGCGGGCCGGTTCCAGCCCACCTTCGCGGAGTCGGCATCGATCTGGACCACCAGCGCGTCCTCCCCGATCTTCTCCCCGTAACCGGTGCGGAAGTCCCAGTCGACGCCGAGAGCCAGCACCACCTCGGCCTCTGCCATCGCCCGGGATCGGGTGTGGTTGCCCGCCAACTCGTGCCCGTGCGGGAGCGACCCCCGGGCCCTGCTGTTCACGTAGGTCGGTGCCTGGAGGATTTCGGCGAGGTCCGCCAGCCGGCTCCTCTCGCCCTGTCTCGGGCCTGCCCCAGCGAAGATCATCACCCGTTCCGCGCCATCCAGCGCGGCGACGATCTCCGACAGAACCGCGGTGTCGGCGCCGAACCCGGCGGAAGCTCGATAGCGGGTGGGAAAGCGGACCGCGCTCTCCTCGACCATGTCGAACTGGACGTCGAGGGGGATGTCGAGGAACACCGGCCCGCCCCGGCCCTCGAAAGCGTGTCTCGCCGCCGTGGCCACGTAATCGGCGAGACGATCGACCTGCCAGGCCGTTGCGGCGAACTTGGTCACCGGGCGGAAGAGAGGGGTGTGGTCCATCTCCTGAAGCCCGCCCTTGAGCTCCTGACGGATGAGATGTCGGCCCCCGATCACCAGCATCGGCGTCGACCCGTAGAAGGCGGTAGCGACGCCGGTGACGGTGTCGGTCACGCCCGGACCGGCGGTCACCAGGGCCACGCCCAGGTTCCCGGTGAGCCGGGTGTACGCCTCGGCG
Organism: uncultured Acidimicrobiaceae bacterium; assembly: GCA_964485005.1. Taxonomy (GTDB): domain Bacteria; phylum Actinomycetota; class Acidimicrobiia; order Spongiisociales; family ZC4RG35; genus JAHWLC01. Next base: position 1,853 of record CAZAHX010000237.1, read on the forward strand.
GCGTGGGCAGCGGTCTGCTCGTGACGGACGTCGACGATGCGCATTCCCTCCTGATGGCATCCGTCGAGGATGGGCACGATGTGCCCGCCGGTCAGGGTGAACACGGCATCGACACCCTCGTTGGCCAGGGCCTTGGCCACGATCGCGCCGCCGTGGATCTTGGCCATCAGTGCAGCACTAGCCCATCACCGCGGGGAGACCGACGTGCACCCCGCCCGCCAGGTCTCGCACACCGCGGATGGCGAGCAGGGCCCCGGCGGCAAACGATTCATAGCTCGTGGAGAGATGCTCGATGCTGAGAACCTCTCCCGGGTTGGACAACGCCACCTCCTGTTGGGCGATGAGACCGGGCAGACGCAGCGAGTGGATGCGAACTCCATCGAGATCGCCGCCCCTGGCTCCCTTGACCAACTCCTCCGAGCTCTCGACCGATCGCCCACCGGCCCCCCCTATGCCCATGGCGGTGGCCAGCGAAGTCCCCGACGGGGCGTCGGGCTTGGTGGCGTGATGTCGCTCCACGATCTCCACCGCCTCGAACATCGACGCGGCCTCGACGGCGAATCTCATCATGAGCACCGCACCGACGGAGAAGTTGGGCACCACCAGGCAGGGCTTCTCCTTGCCCCACATCTCCCTGAGCTCTATGAGCCGCTCCGGGGTGAATCCGGAGGTCCCGACCACGGTGGCCAGACCCATCTCCTTCCACATGCCGAGGTTGTCGAAGACCACGTCCGGGTGGGCGGTCTCCACCATCACGTCGGCCTCGATGTCCTCGGGTGAAGCGGTGACGGTGACCCCGTGCATCTCCACGCCTTCCCGGTTCGGGTTGTAGAGGGCAGCCAGCTCGAGGTCTACGCTGGCGGCGACCGCGGAGATGATCGGATTGGCGAGCTTGCCGCCGGCTCCGGAGACGGCGACGCGGGTCATCTCGACTCCAAAGCCTCCCCCAGCGATTTCTCGAACACCTCGAGGGTCTTGGCCACGTCCTCGTCGGTGTGCGCAGCGCAGATGAACCAGGGCTCGAGGGCGTCGGGGCAGGGCATGACCCCACGGGGGATCATGCGCATGCACAAGTCCTCGTAGAGCTTCTTGTCGTGCCGGGCAGTGTCCCGGAACTCTCTCGGGTCCCCGCTGCCGAGGAAGACGGAGAACATCGAGGGATGACCGGTGACCCGTCCCACCACCCCATGATCGGAGAGGATCCTCCCGATGCCCTCCATCAGTGCTGTCCCCACCTTCTCCACCCTGGCCAGTGGCTCGCCGGTGAGGAGGCGGTCCACGGTGGCCCGCACCGCGGCTGCGCTCATGCCGTTGCCCGAATAGGTGCCGGCCTGGAAGATTCCGCCGCTGCGCCAGCCTTCGGCCACTTCGGCCGTGGTGGCGATGGCGGCGGCGGGGAAGCCGTTGCCGATCGCCTTGGCATAGGTCCCGATGTCGGGGGCGACTCCGAACGCCTGGTGGGCTCCGCCCACCGCCATGCGAAACCCGGTCTTCACCTCGTCGAAGATGAGCAGGATGTCGTGGCGATCACACAGTGAGCGAACACCCTGTAGAAACCCCTCGTCGGGCATGAACCCGAACGCATTGCCCATCATCGGCTCCAAGACGAGCGCCGCCACCTTGTCGCCCTCGGATTCGAGCAGCGCCTCGAGCAACGGTATGTCGTTGAAGGGGACGGTGCGGATGTAGTCCTTGATCGCCGAGGGAACCCCCTTGCTCGACAGGACGACTTCGGGATGCTCACGCGGCCCCAGCTCAGCCGGATGGGCGCTCGCCGTGGAGAACATCAGGTAGTCATGGCCCCCGTGATAGGTGC
>CAZAHX010000238.1:0-3649 GCA_964485005.1 uncultured Acidimicrobiaceae bacterium
GGTGGTGGCGCCGGTTTGCGAGCCGCCATCGGCGTCGCCCGGGACCACCCCGAGACCAGCGTGGGGGTCGTCTCCAAGGTCTATCCGATGCGGAGCCACACGGTCTCGGCGGAAGGGGGCGCGGCTGCGGTCATCTCAGAGGCGGACTCCCTCGAAGACCACGCCTACGACACCATCTCCGGCTCCGACTGGCTGGCCGACCAGGACGCGGTCGAGGTGCTGGTGGAGGAGGCCCCTCGAGAGATGCTGCAGCTGGAGCATTGGGGATGCCCCTGGAGCCGGGAGCCCGACGGGCGGGTGGCGGTGCGTCCCTTCGGGGGGATGAAGCTGGAGCGCACCTGGTTCGCCGCCGACAAGACCGGGTTCCATCTCCTCCACACGCTCTTCCAGACCTCGCTCAAGTACGACGCCATCACCCGCTACGACGAGTGGTTCGTGACCAGCCTGATCGTGGCCGACGGCCGCTGCCAGGGGGTCACGGCAATCGAGATCCGCACCGGGGAGATGCGCTCGATCGGGGCCAAGGCGGTGATCCTCTGCACCGGAGGCGGAGGCCGGGTCTACCCCTTCACCACCAACGGAAACATCAAGACCGGCGACGGGATGGCGCTGGCCTATCGGGCCGGCGTGCCCCTCAAGGACATGGAGTTCGTCCAGTACCACCCCACGGGTTTGCCCGGGACCGGGATCCTGATCACCGAGGCCGCCCGGGGAGAAGGCGGAATCCTGGTCAACCAGGAAGGACGGCGCTACCTGCAGGACTACGACCTGGGCGACCCCCTCGAGGTCCACGACCCCAACCACCCGCAGAAGCGCACCATGGAGTTGGGCCCAAGGGACCGGCTCTCCCAGGCGTTCATCAAGGAGCGCCAGGGAGGGCGCACCTTCGAGGGCCCCGACGGCGATTTCGTGCATCTCGACATCCGCCACCTCGGCGAGGACAAGATCGACCGCAAGATCCCCATGGTCCGCGAGCTGGCGGTCCGTTACGTGGGCATCGACCCCGTGGTCGAACCGATCCCGGTTCGCACGGTGGTTCACTACATGATGGGGGGCGTCGACACCGACACCGATGGCGCCACCTCGCTGCCCGGGCTGTTCGCCGCCGGGGAGGTTGCCTGTGTCAGCGTCAACGGGGCCAACCGGCTCGGGTCGAACTCCCTCACCGAGCTCCTGGTCTTCGGCGCCCGCGCTGCCAGGGCGGCGGTGGCCCACGCCGGCGAGACCCCGAACACCACGATGGGCGTTCTCGAGGACGCTCTCCGATCGGAGCAAGCCAACATCGACCACAGCCTGCTGCGGAGCAACGGGGGCGGGGAGACGGTCGCCGGGATCCGCTCCGACCTCCAGTCGGCGCTCGAGGAAGGAGCCGGGATCTTCAGGGACCGCGCCACGCTGGAGCGGACCTGCACCACCATCTCCGACCTCAAGTCGCGGTACGACAAGCTCAACCTGACCGACACCAGCCGCACCTTCAACACCGAGCTCATCGCGGCGTTGGAGTTGGGGGCGATGCTCGACGTCGGCGAGGCCATCGCCCACAGCGCCCTGGCCCGGACCGAGTCCCGGGGGTCACACCAGCGCACCGACCACCCGGAGCGGGACAACGACCGGTTCCTCAAGCACTCCCTGGCCCACCGGACCGAGGGCGACCCCAGGATCGACTACAAACCGGTGACCATCACGAGATGGCCGCCCGGCGAGAGGGTGTATGGGAGTGTCTGAGAAGACCGTCTTCGAGGTATACCGCTACCTGCCAGACAGCGAGGCCGAGCCCCGCTTCCAGAGCTACGAGATCGGCTATCGGGACAATTGGGTGGTCCTCGACGCCCTCAACCACATCAAGGCGTCCATCGACCCCAGCCTCAGCTTCCGGTGGTCGTGCCGGATGGGGGTCTGCGGGAGCTGCGGGATGATGGTCAACGGCGAGCCCAAGCTCACCTGCGAGGTCTTCATCCGTGACTACGACACCGCCACCGTCAAGATCGAGCCGCTCATCCACTTCCCGGTGGTTCGCGACCTCGTGGTCAACATGGAGGACTTCATGGAGAAGCTCCCCACCGTGTCCCCATGGCTGATTCCCGCCGAGGAGGCGGGGCCCGGGGAATACCGGCAGACTCCGGCCGAGGTCGCCCATTACAAGCGGTTCAGCATGTGCATCAACTGCATGCTCTGCTACTCGGCTTGTCCGGTGTACGGGCTGGACCCGTCGTTCACCGGGCCCGCCGTGCTGGCACTGGCCGAGCGGTACAACCTCGACTCCCGTGACGACGGCAAGAAGCAGCGGGCTGGCACCGTCACCGCCCACGAGGGGATCTGGGAGTGCACCTATGTCGGGGAGTGCACCCAGGTGTGTCCCAAGGGTGTCGACCCGGCGGGTGCAATCCAGATGCTCAAGCTGTCCTACGCCCTCGACTGGGCCAAGTCGTTCGTCATGCCCAAGGCGGCCAAGTCGTGACCCGGGAGCTGCAGCGTCCCCTTCCCCGCACGTGGTGGCTGAGGAAAGGCGTCTACTTCCAGTTCATGATGCGCGAGCTGACCAGCCTCGCCGTCCTCGCCTACGCCGTCTTGATGGTCTGGGGTCTGTGGGCCGCGGCCGACACCGGCTCCTTTTCCGCATTCCACGACTTCCTGACCAGTCCCCTCAGCGTCTGGCTGCACATCGCGGTTTGGGTGCTTGCCTTCTTCCATACCGGCACCTGGATCGCCCTCACCCCGAAGGTGCTCGTGGTGTGGAGGGGGGATCGGCGACTGGAGTCCGACGTGATCGCCGCAGCCAACGCCTTCCTCTTTCTCACCATCTCCGGCGCGCTGTTCTGGCTGGTGCTGAGATGAGCGCCGACCGGACCGCTCCTCTGTTTTGGCTGCTTTTTGCGGGCGGGGGGACCGCTTCGGCGATGTTGCTGCCGGGCTTGGTGTTCGTCACCGGGATCGCGGTGCCCGCCGGCTGGGTGACCGAGGACCAGCTGCATGCCTTGATCAGGCACCCGATCAGCAGGGTTTTGTTGGTCGGTCTGGTCTTCCTCTTCCTGTTCCATTGGGCGCACCGCTTCCGCTACGCCCTCGTCGACCTGGGCTTTCGTCGTCTCGGCGAGCAGGCCTGGATCTACTACGGGGCGGCGGTGGCCGGGACGATCCTCGCTGGGGTGGGTGCCCTACGTCTGTAGCATCGTCTCCGAGGAGCACCGATGCCAGAGGAATTCGAACTGAAACGGATCAGTGAGGAAGGCGTCGACGCCGCGGTGGCCCGCGCCGAGCATTACCGCCTCCTCAACCAGCCCAAACTGGCCCAGAGCATCTGCAACGACATCCTCGCCACGGATCCCGACAACCAGCGGGCCCTGGTGGCGCTGGTGCTGTCGATGACCGACGAATTCGACACCGGAGGATCCTCGGTCAACGAGGCCCGGGATCACGTCAACCGGCTCACCGACGAGTACCAGCGCAGCTACTACAACGGCATCATCTCGGAGCGGCGGGGCCGTGCACTGCTCACCAAGGGCCCCAGCGCTGCTTTCGCCTACGACACCTTCCGGGAGGCCATGGACCACTTCGAGAAGGCAGAGCAGCTCCGTCCCCCGGGCAACGACGACGCCATTCTCCGTTACAACGCCTGCGCCCGCACCATCGTCGAGGCCAATCTCCGGCC
>CAZAHX010000239.1:0-3642 GCA_964485005.1 uncultured Acidimicrobiaceae bacterium
GGCAGAGTTCCAACAGGCCATTTATATCTCCTTGTCGTTCATGGCGAAACCGGGGTCCTCTCCGCGTTGCGACGCGCAGCCATGCGAAGCCGTGCGCATTCCCGACACGAACGTCCACCGTTCGCCCTTGTGTAGGTGTTGCGTTCGTTGTACTCGTGGCCACGCAGACACTGCGTGACTTTGTCTGCACCTCGTCGCTGATTTTCTTTAGCGGTTACGGGTTCGAGATGATCAGGATTGACGCAGTGTCGAACACGGCAGAGATGATCGAGCTGCAATCCATCAGGGATGGGGCCAACCAATAACTCATACGCAATACGATGTGGCACGGTTCGATCATGTTGGCCCGTTACATTGAATGCCGACCCATAGCCGTCAGTACCAGTGTGACCACACCAGAGCCAACAACCAGTGGTGAGTGGCGCCCACGGATTGGGGGGTGGTGGGCCATTTAGGTCGACCTTTTCCCAGAATCGTTCCTCCAGCGGTCGTGACGGTACGTATTGGTTACTCATGGGCTACCCGCAGATTGCCACGTGATCTCTCTCACATGGGGAATGTCGGGGGAGTGAACCGCGCCGGCTCGAATCGGGGCGTTGGCGCTGCGCACCCAGTCGTCCACCTCGCGGACTCCGAAGACAGTGGCTTCGATGTCGCGCACCATCGTTACGCCCTGCCGGGAGACCTGGGTGGTGTTCTTGGGGATCTTGCAGGTTCCGTTCTGGCAGTTGCCGCGGGAGCAGACCAGCCGCCCCACCGCAGCCCCGGCCCCGGCAGGCGGGGGGATGCCCCGCTTGTACTCCACCCGGAAAGCATCGGGGTCCACCGGATCGGTGTTGGTAGGCCAGCTTCCGCCGTCGAGTCGCACCAGCCACTCGTAGTCGTCGATGCGGTAGTCGGTTGAGTCCAGAGCCACGCCGTCGATCACCACCTCGATCACCGAATGGACCGGCCCCGGCAGCCTGATCTCGGGAACATTGCGACAGCCGCACGACCGCAGCGAATTCCGGCACAGGCCGCAAACCGAGCTATTGCAGGGCAGCACCGAGACCGGGCAAGTGCCATACACCCTCCCAGTAGCGAGCCATAGGTCGGAGATGGCCCAGGCTATCAAGTCGTCCTGTTGGGCCGGACTCAGGCAATCTGATCCGTCGCATTGAGGACAGCTAGCGGTGGGCCAATCACAGGGCGCGGTCAGAGTCATGGCGAAGTCGTTATCCCAACTGAGACCGCAAAACAGGGGTCGAACACCGCCAGCGCGGCGGCTTCATGAACCGCCAGGTATCGGTTGTCGGATCGGTCTACCGTGTCCACCAACTCGGCGTCGGAGCGGGAGGCGAACACTTCGGTGGTTGCCACGATCTCGCCGTCGATGTTCCCCACATAGCCGGGAGACGCAACGACAAGATGCCCGGTGGGGGTGCGCCACCCGTCGAAGTCCCGATACACCGCTTGGGCCGCGACCAGTTCCACCAAGGTGGCGGGGGTGACGTGGACCCATGCCAGATGGCCTCGCAGATTGGAAGCGATGGAGTCCTCGATCACAGCTAGCCCCTCGGCGGCAGTTGCCGCGGTGGCCGGGCTGGTCGCCACCGCGTCGGCCAGTGAGGGGTTGGTGGTGTCCACCCCGGCCTGGGTTTCGCCGGTGGCCAGCACATGGCCGACGCTGAACTCGTCCACCACAGAGAGGGCGGCCGCGGCCCTGCTCTCGCGCTCAGCGTTGGCCCGCGCTCCACTGAGGGTGGTGCAGACCACCGACACCTCCACCATGAACGGGTGGAAGTCGGACAGCACCGTGCCCTGAAACTCCTTCTCCACCGGAGATGTGGGGCAGAACACATGCTCCCCCGCCGCCAAGCAGGCCTCGGTGGCGAACTCCACGCCCCTGGTCCACCCATCAGCCAAAGCCTGGGCCTGGTCGAGAATCCCCCCGCCCACCGCAGTGGCGGGCGGGAGATTGATTCCTCTAGTGAGCGTCATCTACTGACTCCGATCACGGGCTGGTTGCCGTGGCGCAAGCGTCGAGGCAGGCCTCGTCCACGTCGACCGTGATCGACAGCGAGTCGTCGCCCGCCGCGTCACATGGCGCGGTGCGCTTGGCGGCCTTCTCGAAGGTCTCCATGAACGCCTGCCGGTCGTTCTGGGCGATGAGCGTGGAGTCCACGATCTCGGTGCCCAGGTCGAGCGTCCCCCCGTCGAGGAACCACCAGGTGCCCTCGGGGAAGATGCGCAACGTGGTTTCGGTGGGGAAGTCGAGCAGCGCCCCGGCCGACTGTGACCCGAAGATCGAGTCGTCTCCGGTGTAGCTCACCGTCACTCCGCGGGCTGCGAAGTACTGGCTGATCGCCGCATTCGCCAGCCCGAGCGCTCCGGTCTGACCCGCTGGCGCCTGGACAGTGAACTGCGAGCGCAGCGCGGGACGCAGCCAACTGTCGAGCAGGAGCCTGAACCCGGCACCGTCGCCGAGCCGCTCCCGCGACTTGATCGCAGCCACCGCCCGGTCGATCGCTCCCAACACGTTGCCGATCGTCCCGCCTGTCGCCGAAGCGAACGTGGCGGCGATGGAACCGGCGTCGATGTCGGCCAGCAACGCCTGCTCTGCGGTCCGGTCGTGGAGGATGCCCAACTGCCCGAGAGCGTTGGCCCACTGCTCCGGCGAGAAACGGGCCTGGAAGTTGCCCACCACCAGACAGGCGGTGATGGCGTCCACCTCGGCCTCACAGATCTCGTCACAGTCGATGTGCGGGCAGGGCTTCTCGGCGGGAGATGCGGGTGAGGCATCGTTCTCCGAGGTCCACACTGCCACCGCGCCTTCGACGGGATTCAAGGATGGCCGGGGAGCGGCGATGTAGCGCACGCCTCCACGGTCGGCACCGAAACGAGTCAGAGCATCGCGTACCGGACGGCCACGGCTTCCCACCAGCGGGATGTCGAACACCGTCTCCAGCGGGCCACAGATGCCACCGGCAGCGGCGACGGCCTCGAAGGACATGGCGCCGTCACCGAGCACCGAGTCGACGATCCGGGCATTCCCGGTCACGTCGTTGTCGAGCCTGCGGTCCTCGGGGTAGTTCCACGACATCCGCACGAAGGTCTCACGGCCGCGGTTCTTGCCGCGGGCGTACTGGGTGAAGATGTTGGCGACATCGTTCACCCGCGCGGTGTGGTCGAGCTGGACCTGACCCGCCTGGCCCATCCCGGTGATCTCCACGTTCGGGTACGGGTTGTCGGGTACCGCCTCGGCGTCGATGCTGGCGCGCCGATTCTGGGCGGCGATGCGGAGGGCTTCGAGGGCGTCCACTTTCTCCTGGTCGGCCTCGGCCTCCTCGGTGTCCTCTTCCTCCTCGGCCTCTGGCTCTGCCTCGATCTCGTCGTCGGCGAAGTCCTCCAGATACTCCTCGGCCTTGCGGGCCTCTTCGGCCTCGGCTTCGGCGCGGGCCTCCTGCTCGTCCTCGATCAGGGAGACGGCCTGGCGAAGGCGCTCGGCCTCTTCGTGCTTCCGCTTGGCAACGGCATCACGGCCAAGCAGTTTGAACTCTGCGAGGGCGTCGGAAAGCTCCTCGTCGGTGGGCGGGTTCTCCTCATCACCCAATCGGGCGAGGATTTCGGTGGGGTCCATCGCGGACGTTCTCCTTGTCGATT
>CAZAHX010000240.1:0-3620 GCA_964485005.1 uncultured Acidimicrobiaceae bacterium
CCTCGCCGTGGGCACCGTGGTGGGGCGGATCGGGGACCTGGCCATCGTCGAGCATTTGGGTAGGGCCACCGACCTGCCGTTCGGCTACGGGATCAAGCCCGGCTACGACGTCGCCCCTCAGCACAACGCTCTCGAGTGTGCCGCCGGGGCGGCAGGGCCGGACGGGCTGTGTGGGGTCTATCACCATGTAGCCGCCTACGACATGATCGGAGCCGGCGTCCTCCTCGCTGCTCTCTATCTGCTCTATCGGCGCTCCACCTTCCACTACGGCCAGCTGTTCGCTGTGTGGGTCGTCTGGTACGGATTGCAGCGCTTTCTGCTCGACTTCCTCCGCTTCGGCATGGGTGACGCCGAGTTGGGCCCTCTCACCTGGAATCAGATCAGCGGGCTCGCCGCCGCTCTGGGAGGTGTCGTCCTCCTTTGGTACCTGGGCCGTCGCCAGCCTCTGGTGACCAGGCGTGGGGACGTCGAGCGTGGCGCCGTCGCCGCGGAAGCGGAGCCGGCTCCGGCCGGCTAGGAGGGCTCACTCGACCAGGTCGATCGACCCGTCCTTGCGACCCCCCTCCGAGAAGAGCCGGAACCCGACCATCGCCAGGGCGAACCATACGACCCCGATCAGCACCTCGGTGCCGAGGAAGCCGAAGGCGGTGACCGTGGGCCCAGTCTCCAGCATTGCCCTGGTTCCCAGGATGCCGTGGTGCATGGGCAGCGCAGCTGCGACCCGCTGCACTATCTCCGGGAACACCGCGGTGGGCACGTTGACCCCGCCGATCGTCACCAGGCTGTAGAAGACCAGGTTGAAGAGGATGTTCCCGATGCGGGGACGGCGGATGCTGATCGAGGCCAGGAAGAGCCCCAGCCCGTAGGAGCCGAGGCTGAGGGCGAGCAGGCCCACCGGGAGCCACCACCACGAGCCGGTCCAGCCCAGGAACGGCGCCAGGATGAGAAAGACGAGACACGACTCGACCAGACCCTGCACGATGTAGAAGGCCGATCGCCCCCCGAACACGGGGAGCATTGAGCTGGGGGCTGCCACCAGCAGGGGCAGGGTGCCCAAACCCCGCTCCCAGGCGGTGTCGGGGCCGGAGCCGAGTGGCATCAAAGCGGCCATGGCGCAAACGTTGCCCACGAAGGCGAAGAGGACGAAGTCCGACCCGCCCACGAGCAGGCCCATGGCGGCGAAGAAAAGGACCTGGGCGGTGAGGCGGGCGATCCAGCCGAAGAGCCACGACCTCCAGGTGTAGGCGGCCCTGACGTCCTCGAAGCCGACCCGGGACGCCTTGTGGGCGATGCGCACGGCGGCCGCGGTCATACCGTGGAGATCTCCCCCGACGACCGGACCCGGTCGAGGATCAGCGCCACCAGCCGGTGCCCTACCAGAAACCCCCCAAGCCCGAGGCCAGCCACCACCGCGAGACGCAGCAAGAAGTCGTCGACCCTTTCCGCCGCCACCGCATCACGGATCAGGTCGGAGCTCCAGGAGAGGAAGACGAGACGGCCCACCGGGCGCACCCATTCCGGTAAGAGGTCGAGGGGGACGAACACCCCGCCGAGGAGGAGAAAGGGATATGACGCCGATGACTGGAAGGTATTGGCGGCCCGGCTGAGGATGGTCATGCCGCTGAAGATGATTCCGGTAGCGGTGATCGCGGCCGCGGTGACCAGGAAGGTGACAGTGAGCACCACCGGGTGGGACACCCCGATCTCGACGCCGTAGGTCAGGGTCGCGGTGACCAGGGTGATCGGTATCACCAGTAGCGACAGCAACACCACGGCTGAGACCCGGGCCACGACCACCAAGCCATACGGGGTGGGGGCGGCGGCATGTGTCTCCAGCAGGCTGAGCCATCGGTCCATCCCGATCACCGACCCCCCGGTCCACAGGGCGGTGGCCCACATCGTCATCAGGATGGGAGCCAGGAGTGCGTTGGTGACCAGGTCGGGCCGGTCGAAGGCGTCGACTACCGAGAGGAAGAGCACCACCTGGGGGATGGTGGTGATCTGGGTCATCCAGTAGGTCGGGGTCCTGAACACCAAGGAGAGCTGGGCCCGGAAGGCGGCCCATGCCGCCCTCACAGGCTCATCCCCCGATCACCCATGACCTGGACGTAGACCTCCTCCAAGGTGGGGAAACCGGTACGCACCGAGACGAATCCACGACTCACCAGGATGGTGAGCGCCGATCGCGCTACCCCGTCGGCTTCGGGCTGGAACCGGGTCCAGCCGCCGGGCTGATCGGTCACCGAGACCATGCCGGGAAGGGCGGCTAGCTCGACCCGGGTGGCGGCGTCGACAGCCAGAGCTTCGACCCACTCGTAGGCGCTGATCCACCTACCGATGGTGCGCGGGCTCTCCGTGGCCAAGATCCGGCCCTGGTCGATCAGCGTCACTCGGTCACAGGTGGACTCTGCCTCCACCATGTCGTGTGTGGCCAGCAGGATTGTCTTCCCCTCGGACCTGAGGGCTGCCACCAACTCTCTGAAGCGAAGCGACGCCACGGGATCGAGGCCGACCGTTGGCTCGTCGAGGAAGAGGACCGCGGGGTCTGCGACCAGACCTCTGGCGAGGTGGAGGCGTTGTCTCATGCCCCGGGAGAACGTCTCCACCCGGTCGTCCGCCCGTTCCTCGAGCCCGACCAGCTGGAGCAGCCGGCTGACCCTGGCCGTCGATTCCGAGACCGGGACCTCGTACAGGGCTGCCCAGTAGTCGAGGTTCTGACGGGCGGTGAGCCTGGTGTAGAGGCCCCGATCGCCACCGAAGACCAATCCGATGAGACGTCGGACTGTGGACGTCTCGGCTACCACGTCGTAGCCGAGTACCCGGGCGCTCCCGGAGGTGGGGAGGAGGACCGTAGAGAGGATCTTCACGAGGGTGGTCTTGCCGGCTCCGTTGGGCCCCAGCAGCCCATGCACCTCACCCGGCTCGATGGAGAGGGTGATGTTGTCGAGGGCGATCACCATCTCGCTTCGGCGCAACCCGGAGGTGTGGAACTCGCGACGTAGTCGCTCGGTCTCGACAGCGGCCATCGCGGGCGGAGGGTAGGGACTTGTCTCTTTAGCCGGCGTTTCTTTCGTCCCTCCAGGCCAGCCAGTCCTCGACCGGGGCCAAGTCGTAGCCGGTCCGGCCGTCGAAGCCGAGGGTGATCAAGGTGGCGCCGGCGTCGACCAGGTCGTCACCCGACTCGGGGGCGGTGGGCTTGGCCCCGCACGACCGCTCGATCTCGGAGGGGTCCCTGCCGATGTCGGCACAGTGCCCGTCGAGAACCCGATTCTTGTGCCGGATGACGTCGGGCTTGCCAAACCCGTGCCAGATGTCGGCGAACTCGGCGGTGTAGCGGAGTGTCTTCTTCTCCCCGCCGCCACCGATCATGAGAGGGATGTCGCGAGTTGGCGGAGGGTTGAGCTCGTCCCAGCGGCTCTTGATCCGGGGGAGGGCTCGCCGCAGGTCGGCCAGGCGGGATCCGGCCGTGCCGAACTCGTACCCGTACTCGTCGTAGTCCTTGCGGAACCAGCCCGCCCCGATGCCGAAGATCAGGCGTCCTCCCGAGGCGTGATCGACGGTTCGCGCCATATCGGCGAGCAGATCGGGGTTGCGATAGCTGTTGCAGGTCACCAATGGCC
>CAZAHX010000241.1:0-3615 GCA_964485005.1 uncultured Acidimicrobiaceae bacterium
GTCCCATATACGGGCCTAACTACCGGAGGTTCGCGTCTAGGCCTCCAACCTGAGGGTTCTAGAACCCGAGGGCGTCCCCCAGCCGGGAGCGGTGGTATCGGGGGTCGCCGAGGAGGAGCGAGGAAGACTTGGCCCGCTTCAGGTGGAGGTGGGCGTCGTGCTCCCAGGTGAACCCGATCCCGCCGTGGATCTGAATGGTCTCTCCCGCCGCCCACAGGTAGGCCTCGGAGCACACCGAGCCGGCTAACGGGGCGGCGATGCCCAGCTCCTCGGCATCTTCGGTGACCCGGGCGGCGTGGTAGGCGGCCGATTTGGCGTGCTCAACCTTCAGCAGCATTTCGGCACAACGATGCTTGATCGCCTGGTACGAGCCGATGGCCCGGCCGAACTGGTACCTGGTCTTGGCGTGCTCGACCGACATCTCGAGACAGCGCTGCGCACCGCCCACCTGCTCGGCGGCCAGGGCTACGGTGCCCAGCGCCAGCGTCTTCACGATGGTTGCGTCGGCTCTCACGTCGCCGAGCAGCGCCGCGTCGTCGACCCGGACCGAGTCGAGGGCGATCTCGGCCTGACGACGGGTGGGGTCGAGAACCGGGACCTGGCTGACCGACATGCCGGGAACAGCCGCATCGACCAGGAACAACCCCACTCCCCCGTTGGCCCTCGCAGCCACCACGATCTGGTCGGCGAGATGCCCGTCGAGCACATGCCGCTTCATCCCGTCGATCACCCAGGAATTGCCGTCGCGCCGGGCGGCGCATTCGAGTGAAGACAGGTCCCACCCCCGAGGCTGCTCGAACAGGGCCAGCGTGGCGATGATCTCTCCCGAGGCAAGAGGAGGGAGGAGCGCTCCCTTCTGCTCGGCCGTGGCGGTTTGCTGGATGGCGGCCGTGGCCAGCACCGAGCTGGCGAGGAAAGGCCCCGGTGTGAGCACCCTCCCCATCTCCTCGAGGATCACGCTCAACTCGACGAAGCCGAGCCCGGCGCCGCCGTGCTCCTCGTCGATGATCAGCCCGGCCCAACCCAGATCGGCGAACTCCTTCCACAGCCCCCGCTCGAAGCCGTCGTCGCTCATCATCAGGTCCCGGACCACGTCGACATCGAGCCGATCAGCGAGGAATTGCCGGGCGGTAGAGCGGATCAGGTCGATCTCGTCGGTGCCGGTGTAGGAGACGGTGGGGGCCTTTTGCTCAGCCACGGGGCACTTCGGTCCAGGGGATGTCCTTGTCGACCCGGGGCTCTCCGGGGAGCCCGAGGACCCGTTCCCCGATCACGTTGAGGAGTATCTCGGTGGTCCCGCCCTCGATGGAGTTGGCCCGGGTCCGCAGGAAAGCCCGGTGCGGGGTCTGGTTCTCGTGATCGGGACGCTTCAACTCGTAGCCACCGGGATAGAGGGTCCCCTCGAGACCGAGAAGATCGAGGGTGAATGAGGTGATCTCCTTGTTGAGGGTCGCCCAGTCGATCTTGCCGGTGGAGCCCTCCGGGCCGGGGGTGCCCAGGCTGGCCATCTCGATGGCCCTCAGGTTGGTGAGACGGGAGGCCTCGGCCTCGGCCCAGAGCCGGACAAGCTCGTCACGGAGCACCGGATCGTCCGAGCCCGACTCCTCCCATGCCTGCACCGCCGTGGCGATGACCCCAGAGCCTCGTGGGGTGGCGATCCCGCCGATGGCGACGCGTTCGTTCATCAGGGTGGTCATCGACACCCGCCATCCCGCGCCGACCTGGTCGATCCGATTCTCGTCGGGGATCCTGGCGTCGTCGAAGAACACCTCGTTGAACTCGGCCTCCCCGGTGATCTGATAGATGGGCCGCACCTCGACACCGGGGGCCTGCATGTCGACGACGAAGTAGGTCAGGCCCTGGTGCTTGACCGCCTCGGGGTCGGTTCGGGCCACCAACAGCCCCCACTTGGCGACATGGGCCAGGGAGGTCCACACCTTCTGACCGTTGATCACCCATTCCTCCCCGTCCCGGACGGCCCGGGTGGCAAGACCGGCCAGGTCGGAGCCGGCATCGGGCTCGCTGAAGAGCTGGCACCAGATCTCCTCGGTGGTGAACATGGGGCGAAGCCAGCGTCGCTTCTGCTCCTCGGTGCCGTGGGCGACCAGGACCCCGGCGCCCATCCCGATCCCGATGATGTTGGCCAGCCGGTTCTCCGTCGACGCCCCCGCGTCCTGGAGACGGCGGTTGATGTGCGACTGGTGCTTGCGGGCCAGACCGAGCCCCCCGTAGCCCTCGGGGTGCCACACCCAGGCCAGCCCTAGATCGTATTGGTCGCCCCACAGCTCCTTGGGATCGGTGTCGGCGGGAGGATGCGATTCGAGGAGTCGGTCGATCAGGGAATCGACCCGCTCGGAGTCGGTGTCGGCCATGAGGGCAAAGGTACCAGGGGGCCGGGCGGGTCCTCCCGGGTCCCTTGCACGTGCAACGGGTTGCATCTTCCGCAACCCGTTGCCATCGCAACCTGCGGTCGGCCGTTCAATCCAGCCCTCACCTAATGTCGACTGGTGCCCGACGCCCTCTTCGTCCGTGACGACGACCTCTACCGGCCCACCCGGCTCACCGAGGGCCCCTGGTCACCGGATGCCCAACATGGCGGGGCACCGGCGGCACTGCTGGCCGGCGCCATCGAGAAGACGCCATCGGAGGGGGAGATGGTGGTGGCGCGGATCTCGGTGGAGCTGCTCCGTCCCGTGCCGCTGGAGCCATTGAGCCTGGCGACCACAATGGTGCGGCCCGGAAGACGAGTACAGCTGGTGGCGGCCAGCCTGACCCACGAGGGCCAGGAGGTGGTTCGGGCTCTGGGGCTGAGAGTGCGCCGCGCCGAGATGGAGGTCCCCTTCATCCCGCTAAACGATGGGGAAATAGCCTCTCCTGAGAAGGGCCGGCCCGCCAGCTTCTTCGTCAACGCCGGCGCCTTCGCCACCGAGGCCATGGAGATCAGGATGTTGGAAGGCGACTTCTCCGAGCCGGGCCCGGGCAAAGCCTGGCTGCGGCTGCGGGTGCCTTTGGTCGCGGGTGAGGAGACGACCGGCATGGAGCGGGTCGCCGCCGCCGCCGACTTCGGCAACGGGGTCAGCAACCTGGCCGGAGCCGAGCGGAACTGGGTGTTCATCAACCCGGACCTGACAATCCACCTGGTCCGGCCCCCGGTCGGCGAGTGGATCTATCTGGACTCCTCGACCCGGGTGCACCAAGCGGGAACCGGTCTCGCCACCAGTGTCCTCGCCGACGAGACGGGGCGTCTGGGAACGGCGGCCCAGTCGCTGTTGGTCGAGCCGATGCCGTAGCGGCTGACCCCCCAACATCGGGGCGGTCAGACCGCGACCACCACCTTGCCCCGGGCGTGGCCCTCCCCGAGGTAGCGGAGGGCGTCGGGGATTTGATCGAGTCCCTGGTAGCGGCGGTCGATGACCGGTTTCACCTTCCCGGACTGGATCAGCTCGCGAAGGTGCTCCATGTCAGGACGGTTGAACTGGGCGAGGAAGAACCCCGCCTTGTGACCGCTCCCCACGGCCGTCACCCGGTTGAGGACGATCCGGCCCAGCGGCCCGGTCACGCGGTTGCCCTTGGGCGCTCCCACGATCACCACTGTGGCCCCCGGCTCGAGCACCC
>CAZAHX010000242.1:0-2280 GCA_964485005.1 uncultured Acidimicrobiaceae bacterium
GCCCAACCGACGAGGGTGGGCGCGGCGCCGGCCGCTCCCCCGATGACGATGTTGTGCACCGTGGTGCGCTTCAAGGCCTTGGTGTAGACGACCACGTAGAAGACCAGTGCCGCGGTGGCGACCAGCGCGGCGAGGAGAGTCGTGGTCAGGACGAGCCAGACAAAACCGGCCACTCCGAGGACGAGTCCGAAGGCCAGCGCCCTGCCCGGCTCGACCTCTTCCCGGGCCAGGGGCCGGGCGCTGGTGCGGCGCATCAATCGATCGATGTCCCGATCCAAATAGCTGTTGAGGGCATTGGCCCCTCCGGCGGACAACGAGCCACCGACGAGCGTTGCGACGACCAGCCAGGTCCCCGGCCAGCCCTGAGAAGCGAGGACCATGGCGGGGACCGTGGTGATGAGGAGCAGCTCGATGATCCGGGGTTTGGTCAGTGCGATGTAGGCGCCGAAGCGAGCAATTCTCACGCCTGGAGAACGGTCGACCACCGCGCCCGCCGACTCAGTCATCGACACTGGTCTTCTCCATCTTCTCCTCGCCTTCGCTCCTGGCCCGGGCCTTCTTTTCCGCCCATCGCAAGAGGACGATGGCGAGCACTGCGGGGATGATGAACACCCCTACCTCGTCGATCCCCCAGTAGTGGGCGAAGGGGTTCATCCCGCCAGAATGACGAGGCCGAGGATTGTGAGCGCAACCATGAGGACAAGCATCGCATATTGGGAGCGAACCGCCCCTGCCCCGAAATCGGCGAGAGCCCGGTCATGGGCCAGGACGACACCGAGCAGGTGCCCCCCGACGATAGATGTCACCTGGAAGTACCAGATCGGCTCGGTGGCGGTGATGAAGAAGTCGATCCGGCGATCGGCGGTACCGAACAGGTCCCAGCCGAGGGCAAACGGGTCGGAGACCGCGGCGAGGAGTTGTTGGCCCTCGAAGACCACCAGGGTGGCGTAGTGAGCCACCGCATAGGCGAGGGCGATGGGGACCAGGGTGTGGGCGAACCGCTGGGCGACTCTGACCGGGGTCCAGTCCCCTTCGCCAAGACGGGCCGCAGCCAGGCAGGCGAGCCAGTAGGCGGCCGCGACGACCAGGACCGAAGACAGCAAGAGCACGGTGCGACCAGGGACACTTCCCGGTAGTGCACCGGCGAGACGGCCAAACCAGCCGGTCCCCGAGGCGCCGTCGTAGGAGACCGAACCGATCATCACCACCACGAAGGCCCACAGACCAGGCCATTCGGGGAGGGAGGGCAACGACCGCAACCATCCCCGCCACACGATCCTCCCGTCGTCGTTCCGGCCTATTGGTGCGATGGAGGAGATGAGCCGGTTGTAGGGGGTGAAGCCGTCGAAGACGGCGAGACCGGTCTCCTTCCCCGCGTAGGCCACCAGCGCCAGCAGGACCACGGTGTAGACCAGGGCGGCCACGCCAAGGATGGCCGGATCTCCTGATTGGGGATGGACCAGCTCCAGCCAGGTGAAGGCGAGCAGGGCCCCGGCCGCCGGCCAGACTCCAAGACTCTGGAGCAGGCCCAGACGCTCCCTGGTACCCAGCCGCAGCCCTCCGGCGATGGCCCGCCAGGGGTTGAGATCGGTGTACCAGTCACCGATCGCCGCAGAGGCGAAGGGGACCACCAGCCAAAACACCACCCACACCAACACCGGGGCCACCGAAGGCCGGGCGGCGATGGTCTCCACTCCGAGCAGTGGAACCACGAGCTGAGCGATCACCATCAGCAGAGCGAGGACTCCGATGCCGGCAGCGAAGGTGAAGACCGGTCCCACCAGGCGGCTGGTCCGGTAACGGGGCCCCGTCTGCAGTCTGGGACGGGGCCAGAGGACGGCGAGAGCGGCAAAGGTGAGGACGAGTACCGAAGCCGCCGCGATGATGAAGAACTCGAGGGGGACGGGCAGGTCGAGTCGGCCACCGATCCCGTGGGCCCAGGCCACTCCGGGGTTCATCAGGAGCAGGGCAGCGACCGCTACCCCGATCGTGGACAGCCGTCGGGTCAACCGGAGACCTCGAGCTCGAAGAGGAGGATATGACCCGGGTGTGTCTCCACTTCGAAGATCCCGGGCACGTCGGCGGGGAACTCGATGGTGAGGGGCACCCCAGGCTCGAGGTCGAACCGGTGGTCGTAGCCATGGACGTGGACCTCGTATGCGGTGTCGGCTACGACGGTGATGGCGACCGCCTCACCCTTGGCGTACTGGAAGCGATCGGGGCCGTCCACCAACCCGTCGCTGACCTCGATGTCGGCGCCCCCTTCCGTCGCGGTGGTGG
>CAZAHX010000242.1:2380-3586 GCA_964485005.1 uncultured Acidimicrobiaceae bacterium
GTGGTCGAGGTGAGGGGGGCGGTGGTCGTGGTCGGGGCAATCGTGGTGACGGGTTCGGCTCGGTCGCTCGTCGTCGTCACCGCCGCCGTCCCTCCTGCGCAGGAGGCCAGAGTCGTGGCAAGGCCGACGAGGAAGACCCGGAGGCGCATGAGGCGACGGTATATCGGTGGGAAGGCTAAACCTTCCGACAGGTCCCGAATTCGAGGAGAGAGACGATGGATGAAGCCCAGGCCCAGGAGTGGCTGGACAGATATGTCGAGGTATGGCGTAGCGGTGACCGTGAGCAGATCGGGGACCTGTTCACCGATGACGTGAGCTATCGCTACCACCCCTACGACGAGCCGGTCCTAGGGAGGCAGGCGGTGGTGCAAAGCTGGCTCGAGGACTGGGACCCCAAGGAACCGTGGGAGGCGAAGTACCGGGTCTATGCCGTCGACGGCGACCGGGTGGTGGCCACCGGGACCAGCCGATACATGGAGTACCGCGATCATCCGGAGCGTCTCTATGACAACGTGTTCCTCCTCGAATTCGATGACGAGGGCCGGTGCTCAGAATTCACCGAATTCTTCGTCAAGCAGCCTTCACCGGAGGGTTGAGCGTGAGTAAATGACGTCGCTGAGCGACGTCATTTACTCACGCTTGGTTCACCGGGGTCAGCCTGATCAGCGGGATCTGACGCTCGGTCCGGTCCTGATACTCCTGAAACCCTGGCGCCCAGTCGATGACCCGACGCCACATCGCCTCGTACTCCTCGCCCTCGAGGATCTCTGCCCCCGCCTCGAAGACCTCCGCCTTGCGCCGCACCCATATCTGGGGATCCTCCCGGAGGTTCAGAAACCACTCTGGGTGCGTCGGGGCGCCGCCCTTGGAGGCGATGACGATGAGATCGTCCCCGTCGGGGAGGTGGACCACTGGAGTACGCCTGACCTTCTGCGTCTTCCGACCCTTGGTGTAGAGGAGGATCATGTTGTCGGCGAAACGGTGATCTAACTCCTCGCCGTCGCTCTCCAGATACTGGCGGATGTGCTTGCTCGCCATCTCGCTCGGGTTGTCGACGGCGATGTCCTCAATGGCTTTCGGGTCCAGGGTCTGCTCCTTTGGTCGCTAAGTGTGGGAACGCCTCGGAACCGAATTGGCTTCCCGGGCGCTACTGCCAATTGCTATCGCAACGGGTTGCGGAAAACGCAACCTGTTGCACGTGCAACC
>CAZAHX010000243.1:0-3575 GCA_964485005.1 uncultured Acidimicrobiaceae bacterium
TGGCCCGTCGCCCAAATGATGACGGCGTCTCTCCGGCCCTCGACGCCCCTGGCTGTGTCGAAGTGCTCGCCGCAGCTCCCGGCTGCGACTGCGCGCTTCTCCTTGCCAGATGACGCCGATGGCTCGGAGACACACGCGCCCCATCTGAGCGACAGACCACTAGTGGGGCTTGGCGCCCAGGGGGTGCGGCTCCACTTCCTTCACCGACTCGATGGCCTCCACCGGAATCTCCACCACCTCGGCGCTGCGCTCGTAGGGCCAGGTGATGAGGAGCCGCATCACACCGGGACCGCCGCAGATGGCGAGGCCGACATAGCTGCCGTCCGAGCCGTTGTTGGTGTTTACCTTGACTTCTTTCATCCCGAATCGCCTTCGAGTCTCGTTTGGTCGTTACCCCTGGATCTCCGGTGCGAAACCGCTCTGATCACAGTGGCGCCCCGGGCAGCTTCTCCGGGAAATTCTCCTGGTCGGTTCGGGCCATGCTCGCTTCGCACCTCTGGTGCTCGCATTCGCAGAAGGGGCCGTTCTCTGGGGCCAGGGAGCATGCCTGGCTGCAAAAGGCCCCGGGTGTGTTCACCTCGCATGTGCAGGGGCCGTGTTTGCATCTCATTGTGTGTCTTCCTCCGATTGAGATGATGGGGATCGTTTCCCCTTCGTCATTGATAGCGGCCCTACCCGACTAGTGGGCAGACAAAACTCTCAGGCCGGCCCGGGCTGGGTTCCTGGAGACCGGCCCCACCGGGTCACGCCCCCGATGACCACCCCGATCACCGGCAGGCTGAGGATGAGACCGTTGAGACCGTCCTCGTCGGCGATCCCGATGGCGGCGAGAAAACCGAGACCGGCACAGACCAAGGCTACGGCCAGCACCGGGCGCCACCAGGGCGGGGCGGGCCTGGGGTCGGCCACCGGCCTCTCGAACCTGGCGAAGACCACCATCAGGCCTGCGGTGACCAGGGCCAGGATCGCGAACCAGATTGGTCGTGTCGCCCACCAGAGCCCGGTCAGAGGCTCGATGCCGAACCCGAAACCTCCAGACAGCAGACCGAGCCCGATGACGATGACCATGGCGGTGAGATGCCACAGGTACAGAGTCATGATCTGGGCGCTGATCGCCACCACGAAGGTCCACCACCCGGGGCGTCGCATCAGTCGCTGCAGCATCGGCTCGAGGAGGAGGACCAGCCCGGCCTGGAAGATGCCGAGAAATGCCAGGGTGACCCGGGGCGGGTAGGTGTTGGTGATCCCCGTGGTGTCGAGACCGACCATCACCACCGGGTAGGGGCCGAGTTGAACCAGAGCGAGGGTGGCCGCGAACCCGATCATCGCCAGCCCCAGTCGTTTCGATGTGCTGGCGATCTCCCCGTCCACCCAGGCGTAGCCGAGCTGGTGGACCGTTCCCCACACGAACACGTAGTTGAGGAACCCCACCCCGACCCATCCGGCGCCGAGGGCAGCCAGATCGGCCAGGGCGGCCAGCCCGACCCCGATCACGATCGACCACCAGCCCAGCCGTTCCCACACGGCGAGAGCAGCCGGGGCCAGGGTCACGATCACCACATAGGCGGCTAGAAACCAGGTGGGGACGATGGCCACCTGTGACGCGGCCTGCAAAAGCTGCCAGTCGAGCCCGGCCCTGAGCGCAAGCCAACCGCCGACACCCCAGACGACGAGCAGCGGGACCACCGGCAGGGCGAGACGTCTCAGGCGGGCCCTGAGCCAGGCTCCGTAGGCCTCGCCCCGACGCCGCGCCGACCTCCAGGAGAGGGCGTTGGCGTAGCCGCCCACGAAAAAGAACACCGGCATCACCTGGAAGACCCAGGTGAGGGGGTGGGACCACGAGGCGAGATCGAGGAGGTGGCCGGGGACGATGGAGCCATCCTCGATGGTCACCGCGGCCATCAGCCAGTGGCCGAACACGACGACCAGGATCGACGCCACCCGCATCAGGTCGACGACCCGGTTCCGGCTGTCCGGCGTGGCTAGAGCCAGGCCGCGGACCCTGGTCAGATAGCTGATGTGCTCACCTCTCCGTAGATGTCGGCTATCACGTCCGCATACTTGTCCTCTACCACTTTGCGGCGCACCTTCAAAGTGGTGGTCAGCTCGCCGCCCTCGATGGAGAAGTCCTCGGGGAGGATGCGAAAGGCGCGGATGGACTCCGCCCGCGAGACACCCTGGTTGGCCCGGTCCACCGCCTTCGCGATCTCCTCTTTCAGCTCGGGGTGGTCGGTGTGGTCGCTGATCGGGCCTTCCACTCCCCGTGTCTCTGCCCAGGTCTGCCACTCGTCGGGATCGAGGGCGATGAGGGCCGAGATGAACGGTCGGTTGTCCCCGACCAGGACACAACCGCCGATCAAACGATGCGAGCTCACCCGGTGCTCCAGTGGCGCCGGGGCCACGTTCTTTCCCCCCGCGGTGACCAGGATCTCCTTCTTCCTCCCCGTGATGCGGAGGAAGCCATCCTCATCCAACTCGCCGATGTCCCCGGTGTGGAACCACCCCTCGTCGTCGATCACCTCGCGAGTCGCCTCGGGATTGTTGAAGTAGCCCCGCATGACGTGGCCACCCTTGATCAGGATCTCGCCGTCGTCGGCGATGCGGACTGTCGACCCCGGAGTGGGGCGCCCCACGGTCCCGATCTTGACCGCGTCGACCCGGTTTGCCGATCCGCCGGCTGAGGTCTCGGTCAGCCCGTAGCCCTCGAGCACCTCGAGACCGATCCCACGGTAGAAGTGGCCCAGTCGCTCCCCGAGGGGGGCACTGCCCGAGATGGCGTACTTGGCCCTGCCCCCGAGCACGGCACGCAGCTTCTTGTACACCAGCGGCTCGAAGAGCGCATGGAGGAGACGGTCCTTGATCGCCAGACCGCCGGTGTCCCTGGCCACCGAGTAGCGGATGGCCGTGTCGGCGGCGAGTTCGAAGATCCGCCCCTTGCCCTCCTCGTGGGCGCGGTGACGGGCCCGGTTGTACAGCTTCTCGAAGACCCGAGGTGCGGCGAAGATGAAGGTGGGCCGGGTCATCCCCAACTCCTCGACCAGGTTGGGCAGCCCGGTCGAGTAGTTGATCACCGTCCCGGTCTGGATTGCCGCCACCTGGATCATCCGGGCGAAGATGTGGGCGAGGGGTAGGAACATCAGGGTCGAACCTTCCTCGTTGAAGATCTCCGACATCTCGCCCACCGCATTTCCCAGGGTCCAGGCCAGGTTGCGATGGGTCAGCTCGACCCCCTTGGGGTTGCCGGTGGTGCCCGAGGTGTAGACCAGGGTGGCCAGGTCGTCGGCGACGACGCTGCGCCGGCGTCGCTCCAACTCATCGTCGGTGATCTCCTCACCGAGCCGCTCCAGGGTCTGCAGATCGTCGAAGTCGAAGACCATGCCGCAGGTGCCGAGCTTGCCGGCGCGCTCCTCGAACACCTCCTGGCGTTCCGCTCCGCTGAGGAAGATCGCCTTGGCCCCGCTGTCCTTGACGATCCACTCCACTTGCTCCGCAGAAGAGGTCTCGTAGATGGTCACCCCCACTCCGCCGATGGCCCAGATGGCCAGGTCGACGTAGGTGTACTCGATGCGGGTCGG